>USOZ01000104.1 GCA_900556525.1 uncultured Oscillospiraceae bacterium
TGACAGCGAAATGGTCGAATGTGATTTATACAGGACGGTCGGGCCATAAGTTTGCTATCGCGTCCCCGACCGTAAGCCCGGAGTCCGCTCGGTCGACCAGAAGCGCAAAAAGTTCTTCAACTTTTGGTCTGCCGAAAGAAATTATCCGTCCGTTTGCGCGAACCACAAAATCCGGTATCGTTTGTATCTGCACAAGGCTCGCCGCAACAGGCTTTATTCTCGCCGCCTTGTCCAGTTCATTTCGTATATCGTCTGCCGTATACGGCTTTAGGACATATCCGACCGCATTTACCCCGAACGCGTCCAGCGCATATCTGTCATACGCGGTAATAAACACGATACGCACATTCGGGTCAGCCCGAGTAAGCAGCCGCGCAAGCTCAAGCCCGTGCATTTCAGGCATTTCCATGTCAAGAAACGCTACATCAACGGGATTGTTTTCCGCCCAGATTAGCGCATCCTCGGCGCTTGTAAAAAGCCGCAGATCCTCAACGTCGGGGAAATCCCTGACCGTCATGCGGAAATTGACGTGCGCAGGTTCTTCGTCGTCAACATAAATCACTCGCATGGTCACACCTCCTTAGGGATTTTTACGGTAACAGTCGTGCCTTTTCCGGATTCGGATACTGTCGAGATCGTCCCGCCGACCATAGTTTTCAGACGGAATTCAACGTTCGTCAGTCCGACAGAACTTTCTTTTCTCGGCGCAGCCGCGTCAAACCCCACTCCGTCGTCCGTTACCATTATAATGTTGTTTTCATCATCGCTGAAAGTTCTCACACGGATAATCCCGCCCTCTTTTTTGGGGAGAATCCCATGTTTTACGGCATTTTCAACGATAGGCTGAAGAATTAGGGTCGGAACGGGAAAATCCTCTGTTTCGGTTTCCGCCGTGAACTCGATTTTCGAGCCGTACCGCACCTGTTCAAGTCCTATGTAATCTTCAACGTGGCGCAGTTCTTTTGAAAAAGATACGAGCGAATCGTTCCCAAGAATATCAACGTTGCTGCGAAGATAGCGCGCAAAACGCACAACCGTTTCGTCCGCGAGCTTCGGGTCATATTTGCACATTCCGCTTATGGCGTTTAGGACATTGAAAATAAAGTGGCTGCGTATCTGACCCGTTGCGAGAACTATCCTGCTGCTTTTAAGTTCTTCCTCAAGCTCATGCGCACGCTCCGCTTTTTCACGGTCAAGAACAATTTTACGCAGTTCCACAACAAGAAATGCCGCAAAAGTCAGAACAAACACAGGCTTTACGACCATTCCCGAAGTGAACAGTCCAAAAATGGCGTTCGCCAGCGCGGCGATCCACGACGTAAGCAGCGGGAGATACAAAAGCTCGAACTTTTTCGTCCTGTCCGCCGAATAATCGGCAAAAATGCAGACAGCAAGAGCCAGCGAAGCGCACGCCTGCACGGGAATCCACACATACTGCGCGTTGAATATCCCCACAAAGCCGAGCGTTGTTATAACGAACAGAACGGCGGCGGCAGCAGCCTGTGCATACGCGATATATGTGCCGATTTTTTTCACTTTTCCTCCGAGCGCGTCGGCAACGCAGAACGAAAACAGCAGTCCCGCCGTCATGACCGTCATAAAGCGCCCGACAGTTCCGAACGCAAGCCGACTGAAATTTATCGAGAAATTTATCGTATCGAATATCAGGTATGCTCCCGAAAAAATCGCGAATGCTCCCCAGTGAAAAAGTCTTTTTGCATTTTCGCTCCTGCGGAATCCGAACGCCAGACCGATAAGCACGAGCGCGATAGCGATGACCGAAAATCCCGCAAGCCGCGCGGGCAAACTCAGCCGAAGCATATACAATTCAAAATCCGCGCCTTCGCAGACGTAAATATTATCAAGAAAACTGCGGAACGCACAGCCGTTTCCGAAGCCGTGGAAGTTGTACAGCGTTATTTCAACGGGTTCGCTCGGCGAAATTTCGCACGACTCCCAACTGCACCACGTCCTTCCGCAAAGTTCGTCGAATTTATTCACGCTCGGCACGTCCGAACTGGCGCTCCATACCGTTTCTCCGCCGACCTTTATTTCTGCGCATATGTGGTCCAGAAAAAAGCGGAAAACCTCGCCCTTCGCCACTATGCCGCTGTCCCCGACAATCATTTTTCCACGCAGAACAAGGGTTCTGCCCATAAAGACCGAGCTTCGCGAAAGCTGTCTGAATTCCCCGCCGTCAAGGCTGTATTCCCCCTCAAACGAGGCTTTAAGCGGCGCGGGCGCAGTCGACTGCGTGCTTTTCAGCGACGTTACAACAAGCAGAATTACCGCAAGCAGCAGCACCGCACCCTGAAAGATATATCCGCCGATCTCCTTTTTTGACTGCATTTTCAGACCTCTGCCCTCTGCCGTTCAACAAGCTCCGCAAAAAATCCGCCGCGCGCGATAAGCTCGTCAAAAGTTCCGTCCTCGGCGATTTTTCCCTTGTCAATAACTATGATACGGTCACATTCTTTTATCGTCGAAAGGCGGTGAGCCACGACGATTCTTGTGCATTTCAGCTTCGCGAGCGAATCGGAAACCTGCTTCTGAGTAATGTTGTCTAGTGCGCTTGTCGCCTCGTCAAAAATCAGTATTTTCGGCTTCGGAGCAATGGCGCGCGCTATCATAAGTCGCTGGCGCTGTCCGCCGGAAATTCCGCCCGAGCCTTCCGAAATAATCGTACTCATGCCCATAGGCATAGCGCGTATGTCGTCGGCAATTCCCGCAATTTCCGCAGCGTCCCAAGCTTCTTTTTCGGTGAGCCACGGCGCGGAAATGATGATATTTGAAAGAATATCCCCCTGAAACAGCTTTCCGTCCTGCGTTACAACGCCGAGCTTCTTGCGCAGAGAACGCAGGTCTATGCTCGAAATATCCTTTCCGTCATAGTAGACAGCGCCTTTCTGCGGCGTTTCAAAGCCGAGAAGCAGACGTATAAGCGTGGACTTTCCGCAGCCCGTTTTTCCGACTATCGCTACATACTGCCCCGGGCGTATTTTAAGCGTGAGGTCGTCGAGAACCGGCGGCATACTTTCATTATATCTGAACGAAACGTTGTTCAGTTCGATTCCGCCCGAAACACGCGTAAGAACCTGCTTATTTTCGGTTATTTCGGGTACAGCGTCCATTATCGGCTTCGCCATATCGAGAACGGGTCGTATCTGCGCTATGCTCGCGGCAATTCCCGCAAGCGCCGTAAACGCTCCCGAAACCATTCCGTAAGCCGCCTGAAACGCATAGTAATCCGCGACGGATACTCCGCTGCTTATCGCAAGGTAATACATAACAATCATTCCGACCGTTGAAATTATCAGCCCGAAAACCGAGTTCAGCTTCAGCAGCGCGGGAGGGTCATATTCAAACCGTGCGTTCTTCGCGTAAAGTTCGCCCCATTTAGCGAAAGCCCGCTTTTCCGCGCCCGAAAGCTTGATTTTCTGAACGCCCGAGATCATAGCGTAGCTTTCGCCCTCCTCTTTTGCGCTCAGTTCCATTTGCTGCTTCGAGATCTTCATCTGTACAAATGTCGTAACGAGCGAAAGCGCAATAGTTGCGAGAATTATAATCAGCGACGGAACAACAAGCGCAGGCGCATATTGGAATATCTGCGCAATGTAGATAAGCGAAAAAAGTGATGTAAGTCCGACGGAAAATACTGTGGACATAAGCATCTGACAGAGCGTTCCTATGTACTGCGAACGCGCAGAAAGCTCGCCCGCGCTGTACTTCCCGAAAAATGACGCGGGAAGCGAAAGTACGCGCATCATAGTCGCCGACTGGACGGACAGCGAAATTTTCGTGCTTATTCTTGAGAAAATAAGCGAATTTACCGAATTGAACAGCAGCGAGCTGACCGACACGCATATGCTGAAAACCGCGATCGCGATCAACATACGCACGCTTTCGGATTCGATGACCGTTGAAAAAAGAAGCTGATTTATTTTCGGGGAAATCATTCCGATAAGCGTAACGATTGCGGTAACCGCCGCAACAAGAACAATGTCCGAAACGGAAAGCTGCGCAAGAACATACTTTGCGAGCGATGCAACGGTAATTTTTTTCAGCGGGAACGGCTTATAGAAAGCGAATGCTTCCTCGGCAAATTCATGCTGATTTTTACCGTTCACTTTCGTTTTTCGTCCATTTTTGTCAAAGAAATAATACCCCGTAATTTTCGCGGGCAAAAGTGCAACGACTGAACCGTCGCTGCGGCGCGTCGCGAGCATTGCGCCTATCGCGTCTTTGTACCAGCCGTCGGTAAGGCTGACCTGCCGCCGCATTATCCCGTGCGGGCGGGTCATATACTCGATCTGGTCGTTAAGGTCGGTTATTTTTTCGGGAACTTCCCCCGGCTTCGCGCCGTAATACCCCAAAATCTGATTTATCGCGTCAAGAGAGGCTATGCGGTCATCATTCGCCGCAGCCGAAGCGCGCTTTCCCGTAACCGCGCGGGAGATTTGCTCAAAAGCGTCGGAAAATGCTTCGTCGTCGCGCTTCTGCCGCTCAAGTATCTGTTCATTGAACCAACTCACGTTTTCTCCCCCTTAGTCGCTTGATACAAGCTTTTTATAAAGCCCGTCATTTTTGTAAAGTTCCTCATGCGTGCCGCGCTCGACGACCTTTCCTCTGTCCATGACGATTATCTCGTCGCAGTCGCGTATCGTCGAAAGCCTGTGCGCCACGACAATGCAGGTTATACCGCGGTCCTTTATCGCATTCACGACCTCGAACTCCGTTTTCGCGTCAAGTGCCGAAGTCGCCTCGTCCATTATCACGATTGTGGGGTCCTGCGCAAGTACTCGCGCAATCTCAAGCCGCTGCCGCTGTCCGCCCGAAAGGTCTTTTCCGCCCTCGGTCAGCTTATAGATATAGCCTCCGTCGCGCTGCATTATATCGGTATGTATCTGCGCGTCGCGCGCCGCAAGAATCATTTCAAAGTCTTCGATCGAATTGTCCCACATTTTTATGTTGTTCGCGATCGGGTCCTCGAAAAGAATAATATCCTGGTCAACAACGGCAAGCGAACCTGTAAAAATGCTCCTGTTTATTTTATTTATCGGCTTTCCGTCGAAAAGTATCTCACCGCTCCACGGCTGATAAAGCCCCGAAATGAGCTTTGCGAGGGTGGATTTTCCGCAGCCCGACGAGCCGACGAACGCGACTCTGCTGCCCGGCTCGAGCGTCATGCTGAAATTCTCGATAAGCGGCGCTTCGAGCTTTGAATAGCCGAACGTTACGTTCTTTAATTCGACCTTTCCCGAAAGCTTACCTTCTTCCTCGCCTATTTCCGCGCTTTCATTTTCGTATGCAACGTCGGCGGGATATTCCATAACGTCCTCTATGCGCTCCATTTCGGTACGCATTTCCTGCAACGTCTGACCCGCTCTGACAAGGCTCATCGCAGGTCCCGTAAACGAGCTGAGAAATCCCTGAAAAGCCATTATCATTCCGACCGTGAAGCTTCCGTTCATTGCGAAATATACGCCAAACATAAGCACCGCAGTGCTGCAAAGCGTCGAAACAAGCGACGGTATCATTCCGAGATACTGGTTGAGCTTCAGAAACTTTACTTCCTGCGCGTTCACGCTCGCCTGATAGCCCGCCCATTTCTCAAAAAAACCGTTCTCCGCGCCGCTCGCCTTAATTGTTTCTATCATTTCGATACCCGCGGCAGTCGCCCCGCTGAGAAGCCCTCGGTCGCGCATCTGCACGCGCGTAATATTCATTCTCTTTTTGGAAATGATACGCGAAACAAAAAGGTTTACGATTATCGAAAAGATCCCGATAAGCGTCAGAAACCAGCTGTAACGCAGCATTACCACAAGATAGAACACCATCATTCCCGTATCGAGCAGGAGCGGTGCGAGAGTGTTCACGATATTCCCCGCAACAGACGCGTTCGACGCCTGACGGCCCTGAATATCGCCCGCCATTCTCTGTGAGAAAAATTCCATCGGAAGCCGCAGAACGTGCCAGAAATACGTCGCGTTTCCGACCGCCGAGAGCTTTCCGTTTATTTTAAGCGAATAAACGGCTTCTATCCACGCAACGATAAGCTGAACTCCCGAAAAAACCGCAAGCGCGACAAGAAACGGGTACAGCCAGTCGGGATTTTGCCCTGTAAGCAGCCTGTCGAAGAAAATTCGGCTGAATGCGGGCGAGATTATCCCCATAAGAGCCGAAATTATTCCCGTAAGCGCCACAAAAGCAACCTGCGCGCCTGCGCCTTTAAGCCGCTTTTTTGCGAATGACAGCACGCTTTTCGGCTTTCCGCCAGGTTCAAACGTTTCATTCGGCTCAAACATCATACATATGCCCGTGAACGAACGGTCAAACGTTTCCTCGGAAACGGTGTAAGTTCCGCGCGACGGGTCGTTAAGCACCGCCTTTTTGCCCTTAAAGCCGTTAAGAACGACGAAGTGATTGAAATTCCAGTGGATTATACAGGGGAACTTTCCGTTTTTTCGGAGTTCCTCGGGTTCATAGCGATAGCCTTTTGCGGTAAGTCCGTATGAACGCGCCGCGACAAGCACATTTTTCGCCTTTGAGCCGTCGCGCGACACGCCGCAGTCCGAGCGGAGCTGTTCGAGCGGAACCCACGACGGAACGATCG
>USOZ01000105.1 GCA_900556525.1 uncultured Oscillospiraceae bacterium
CGCTGCCGTCATCAATGAGCCATTCGCTCAGAACGTATCCGTCATTCGGAAGCGCGGTAAACTCAACACTGTCTTCCACCGTATCTCCCGAAGCAATCGGCGACCCGCCCGAAACTGCCGAAACCGTACCGCAAACTTTTTCGCCGTCAGTATATTCCGAAGTGAACGTTATTACGCTTGAAATGCTGCGACGGGCAGTGTTCAGCAATATTTCCGCCTCTCCGTCAAGCACGAACGCATAATTTATCTTTCCGTCAATAGGAAGTATCTGAACTTCAGAGCCGTTGCACGTTACATCGAGAGATGTTATCTCATACCCTGTAAGAGGCTGCGCCGTAACATGAACAAGATCTTTTTCCGTTACCTTGTCTCCGTCCGCAATATTAACGTTGCCAAGGTGTGTAACAGATATGTCCGCTTCATCACGGTTAGCCGATATATGCACGGGATAATCATTTTTGGCGGTTGTAGCCGTCGCAGGCTCACACCATGCACTTAGCATTTCCCTGCCCATACGAATGCTGACAGAAGTTAAAACAAAGATATATTCAGTATTGCTTTCAAGCCCATCCACATCAAAGCTTGTTATGTCAAGAGGCAGCTTATCGGATATGCGGGTGCATTTTTGTTCATCTGCACGGCGCATATATACATAGCAATATTCCGCAGCAGGCCAGTTCTCCAAATTTTCGGGCGCAGTCCAGCTGAGGCTGACTTTATTCATATCAATGACCTCAGCCGAAAGTTCTGTAACGACCGGTGACGGAGATTTCAAATTAGTTATGTTATATCCTATAAACGGCGTTGTTTGTGAAGCATCACCGCATAAATGACGTTCCCATTGACCGAGCGTCCACAGGAAAGAATAAGAATCAACCACCGTCGAGGGAATTCCCGACTCAATAAGACCCGGACCGTCAATATCAGTTACCGTACTGCTCGCGCCTATCGCCGTGCCTGTCGTTTTTGACGAGGCGCACGAAGTCGAGGTCTCCAGACCGGTATCTACACTGACCGACCACCCTTCAAAAATATCCATGCCTATACTGAAGTTAAGATAAAAACCGCTTGAGGATTCATAACCCTGAGTGCGCGTGTTCTCTTGTGTCCATGAGACCTTGTTAAGACCGCCGTTGGTGCCGAGCTGATATGGCGACTTGCTTATCTGCTTTGCATTTATGTCGATATTCGTCCAGCCCGAGTGATTATATGCATATGGATTACCCTCGTTGTTATCCAACCAGTTTTCCACCTTGTCTATCTGCTCCAGCCGATGATAATCGGTGTTGCCCTTGCTTTCGAGCAGACTGTTGTACTCCTCGGCAAGTTTGTTATAGTTATCGACCGACATCTGTTCATAAATGGGCGCGCCCGGCACTATCAGGCTTACGGATTTATCCGAGCTGCCCTCCGTCACAGGTTGGAACCAGTAAAAGTACAGCGGCGTTCTGCTTACGACAACGCTGTCGTATCCTGTCGCGGAAAAGCTCTTTGTATATTCCTCCGAAAAAGATTCCTCAAAGATCTTTTCCCACGCGATACTGTATCCTGATTCTATTGAAATTTTAACAACAGCTCCTATTTCCGTTGAGCCGCCGATGCTGAACGACTTACTTTCCGAGGATGACTGCGACAGCTCATATGATTGCGTGATAACATACTCCGTCTCATTATTCGCTGCATCAGAGAGCGCTTCAAAGTACGGTGCCGCCTGCAATACAACCTTGACCTCCGGATCGGAATATCCGTATGTAGCACCCTTATATTTTACCAAAAATCCGTCCTGATCATTATCTACCGCTGTAACAAGGCAGTTCGACTTGCCGCCGACTTCTCTGGAAATAAAATAATTACCACAGCCCGAATCAGTAAAATGGACGTCTTTAAACATATGATTCTGCACTTTAACATAGCCGGCGAACTGATTAGAATTAGGATCCATTCCCAGCCAGCCCTGCACAAAAGAATATCGATTTTCGCCGTCTGTTTTTATTGATATAGTGAACATTACCTGATCGTAACCCCTGTCTCCGCCTTCAACAAAGTTACCGACCGCCACCGATTGTATATCAACATTTGTATATTTTATGTCACAGCACCGAACAATTTTCAGATTAAAGAATGACATATCATAAACCTTGTTGTTCATGTCGCCGTTGCTTACATCATAAACCGAGCCGTTCATGAAGATATGCTCGCGGACAGCGTCACCCTGAAATGCCACAGCCTCAACGGCAAGCCGCTGCCATGTTTGATCCTTGTCATAATAGCCATCTCTCACCATGCCAGGCGAAGTCACTTTGCTGTTTGAAAAAGCAACTTTCATTTTTCCGTAGTTGGAATTTCGCAGCATGACAGCATATTCATGACTTGAGTCAAACGAGATGCGTCCGTCAACAACGTCATATCTACCGTTATTTGTCCAGTTACAGTACCCACGCAGACCACCTACAAACAGTTCAACATTACCGTCTCCGTCGAGGTCTCCCGCCGTAAGAGAAGCCGCCACAGGGAATTCTATGGACTTACTTCCGGGCGTGTTGTACAAAACCGTCTGTTCTACTTCCTGCCTCAGCATAGTTTGGTTCTGTTCGGCGCTGCCATAACTCACCTTTATAACGGGCTTGTAATAATCAATGTCTACGTTACTGTTACTAACTCTGTTAAAATAAGAAAGTACCGCAAGGTCGTCTATACTATCACCATTAAAATCGCCGACCGCCATTGATACAATAAGTTTATTGCGCGAATTCGCCTCCACGCTTCCGGTATCCTTCATTCGACTGTTATCAAATGCAGAAAGCCAAATTTCTTTGTCCGTTCCTTCTGTTATATTGTTATACCTGTAAGCGTCCATCAGCATTGCATAGCCCTGGTCCTTTTTGGAAAGCTGACCGCTGCTTAATGACCATTCCTGAAGGACGCAGCCGGGATCGCTGTAATCATAATTGTTTTCGGATATGTAGGTTCTTTCCTTGTCCTCTATTGTTGACAGCGTCTGCGGCGTGTATATCATCAGCGTCTGCTTTCCGTCATAGTCAAAGTCACCTGCAACTATGTTGAATACATTGCGCTGCTGATATACACTCAGCCACGGACTGTTGCCGTTAAACAATGCGGAGAAATTACCTATGTCCGCGGACACGCCCTTGTCATTTGCGTTTGTAGTGTCAAACACATACAAACGTCCCCGTTTTGTTTTTTCGTCAACGCCTACATATGCGATATGGTCTTTTCTTCCGCTGCCGTTCGGGTCAAACGCGACCGCCTGCATGAAGTACAGGTTTACGTTTATATTGCTGTACGACTTATTCTCTCTTAAGCCCAGTGAACTGCTTTTATAGTTATCAATACTGTTTACAGTATTCGACCTTACGCTGGAGCTTGAGCCGCTGCCGACGGTCATCATAAGCTCGTTCTGCTCAAAAAGCAGAAACGGTACGTCAACACCGTAACCGTACGGGTTGGCGGCGTTATCAATTCCATCCGGCACAACATCGTCTATCTGCATTATAGACGAGCTTTTAATAATGCTGTCATCTGTCTCGGCGCTTGCGTCAAGTCCGCTTATCGGCAGACACGCAATAAAAACCGACGCAGACGCCGCAATGCTGACTATATTCAGCAATATTTTTTTGCTTTTTTTCATTTAATAAACCCCCGTAATACTAGAGTCACAGCAAAGAAATCGCTCTGCTTTATGCCTTGTATAATATTATAGCAGAAAAATTTGCTCTAAACATGGTCGTTTACGCCGAATATATGCTGTTTACGCTGACGGAACGCTTCGAACGACTTTTGTCGGTAATTTGCGGTTGCATTTTTTATGAATTTATGTTATAATAACTGCAATTAAATTACGGAGGTCTTGTGATTGCAAAATTACAGTATTGCTATCTGCGATGACGACGCAATGACCCGCAGAGAGCTTTTGGGGCAATGCCGCGATATACTGACGGAACTGAATATCCCAAACGAAATAACGCTCTACACCTCTGCCTCAAAGCTTGATTCGGCAATAAACGACAGAAAATTCGATTTGCTTATATTGGATATACAAATGGATGGGATGACAGGCATGGACCTTGCGCACAGACTGCGCAAAAACAATGACCGCATAAGCATTATTTTTATATCCTCATGCGATGAATATCTGCGTGAGGGATACGAGGTCCAGCCGCTTCACTTTCTGCTGAAACCTATTGAGCGCCAAGCGCTTAAAAGCGTTCTGCTTCTTGATTGGCGGCTCAATCATGCACCAAAAACAATGTCACTGCGTATCGGCGGAAAAAATGTCAGCCTTGTTATTTGTGACGTGTATTACATAGAAAGTTTAAACCATCATATTGCAATTCGCCGACAGGCAGGCACGACGGAATATTATTCATCTCTTTCCGAGCTGGAAAAGCAGCTTCCGAGTGGCGTGTTTGCACGCTGCCACAATAGCTATCTCGTAAATCTCGAACAAGTGCGTGATATACGCAGGAATGAACTTATACTGAAAAACGGCGCTGTGCTGCCTATCGGACGCTCGTACTACAAAAATTTTCAAAGCGCTTTCATAACGTTTATAAACAGGTAACTTTAATCAAAACTGCCGATAAGACAAAAAGCTTATCGGCAGTTTTTTATATTCACTTTTTGCTTTCAGGCAGCTTTAATGCCGTCTGCACAGTAAAAATTTTATCATCACAAACCGATATGTCCACTATGCTGCCATATCGCTCCGCAGTTTTGGACATCAGACGTATTCCGAGTCCATGATACTCGACGTCCTTTGTGGAAATCAGATTGCCGTTTTCATCACGTTTAATATCATGTGAAAATGAATTCTCGCACTTTACTGCCAAAAATCCATTTCTTACTTCTGCGGAAAAACGCACAAAGCCGTTTTCATTTTCCGAAGCAGCCTCAAGAGCGTTATCCAACATATTCATCAAAAGTCTGCACAAATCTGTTTCGGGAATATCAAGTTCGGACGGAACGCGAACCTGCGCTTCAAATTTTATTCCTGCACGGACAGCCTTTGATGACACGTCCTGTAAAATTGCATTTATGGTAAAATTTTCGGTGAACTGTGTTTGACTAATAAGCGCATTCTGCGCCTTTAGTTCTGAAATCGCGTTACCAAGTGCGACATTATCGCCGCTTTGCCAAAGAGCGTATAATGCTGTAATATTGTGACTGAACTCGTGGCGAGCCTCAGCGTCAGCCTTAAGCTTCTGTTCCATAGCATGGTAGCCGTCAAGCGCCAATCGATTTTTGAGTTCAAGTGCTTGATTTTCAGCCTTTTGTTCAACAAAAAACGATATGCCCTCATAAGCGGCTACAGCCGTGCATATAAGCATAATTCCAAATGTCAAATAATAAATCAAACCGCTGAAATATCCGTCATTCACAAGCCCCATAACTTCTGAATTTATAAATCTTGACACTCTCCCGTCCGTTATTAAGGAAACAACATAAGACGCCATAAGCGCCGCAGCGCATATTGCTGAAAGTATGCCAAAACGCTTGAAAAATGAACTGCGTCTGTTCATGACGATATATGTTCCCATAGCCAAAAGTGCGGCTATCTCAAGTCCGTCCCAGCTTAACACCCCGGCTATTTTCTCAGGCATAAAGCTGCGCCCCATTCCCACGCTTATCCAGTGTACTGCCGTCAATATTGCAGTTATAAACAGCGGAATAAGCTTAAAATCAGTACTGCCGCGTGCGATGCCCATAACAAACAAGCCTGCAACAAGCACCGCTGCCAAAGCGGCTGCGCCTGTTTTAAAGGCATAGTAATTTGCATAAGCGAACTCTGCACTTTCATTAAACCCAATTCCAACAAATCTCGGCAGCGGAGGAAATAATATATTTTCGGTATTAAGTATACGACAAACAACTGTAAGAGTGCCGCTTTGTTCCGAGGCGAGAGGTATCGCTGTGCGCGGCATGACTGCGCTTCCGCTTGGCGGAACGGATACCGAGTCCAGATATTTTTCGCCGTTAAACTCTACCGAGATTTCCATTCCCGACAATTCAAAGAGAAGCTCACCTGAATGTCCTTCCCCAATTTCGGCTGTAAATCGGTACGATTCTCCAATCTCGGGAAAAGATGAAATCTGCCGAACGGGAATTTCAGCGGACGTACCGTCAGAAAAAATCTTTTCGGCGGTATTCCATTCAATGTAATTTATCGAACTGTCAGCTTCAGTAAAACTTTTTAAAAACCACAGCAGCAATCCGCCGATTAACGCTAGTACAGAAATGCAGACAAAACGTTTCATTCGCTAACCTCCGCTTTATTGATTACCGCTTAAAAAGCGGTATGTCAAAGCCGACGACTTTGACGAAATTAGTATT
>USOZ01000106.1 GCA_900556525.1 uncultured Oscillospiraceae bacterium
ATTGCACGAAAGTGACGCAGGAATACTTGATGTATTTCAAGGAGTTTTCGTGCAAAATGGCAGAAAATATGCAAGTAAGATGCGTGCCGCGATTTATTCAGCGCTTCCTTAGTAACCCACCGCTTCTGCGCCGTATTCAGCCTGCGCGTGCGTAAAGCCCTCAAATTCAAGCTGTTCAATAAGCCCGCTTCTTGAAAACTGCATAAAGTCAATATAGCTCTGCGCCTTCTTTGCCGCCTGTTCAAACCAGTCTGCGCCGCAGTTATCGACTGCGTAAACCGCTTCGTCGTAGGAATAGCCTTCGTACTCGAGCTGTTCGATCAAGCCGCTGCGCGAAAATGACAAGATCTTCAGATAGCTTTCTGCGGAACTAAGCGCGTTCTTTTCGCCTATCGAGCGGGTTGCGGCAGTAATTTTTTTCGTAGTTTCGCGAGCGGTCGTCTGTGCTGTGGTTTCTTTTGTTTCAATTTTGACTGCTTCCGAAGTTTCTGCTGATTTTTCAGTTTCGGAAGTTGCCGTTGACTTTGTGGTTTCCGAGGTTTCAGCGGGCTTGGTTGTTCCGGACGATTCCGCTGAGTTGTTTTCTGCAGTAATTTCCGATACTTTTTCAGACGTTGTGCCGCAGGTTGCGGGAACCGTCATCTCTGGCTCGGTGTGCTGCTTTGAGCAGCTGCCAAATGCTAGAATTGATGCTAAAACTACAGCGGCAGCTTTGATTTTTTTCATTGGTTTTCCTCCTATTTCTACAAGGGCGGACGAAATCCGCGCTTTTGTGATAAATTTATTATATAAGAATTTTTATTTTTGTCAAGGCGATTTTAGGGACAACCAAAAAAACAGACCACATTCAAGCGGTCTGTTTTTTAATTATTGTCTAGGGAAGCGCTGAATAAATCGCGGCACGCATCTTGCTTGCATATTTTCCGCCTGATTGCACGAAAAATCTGTCTGCGTAATCTGCATACCCGATTTAATCAGCACTTCCCTAGGTCTGTTTTACTTGAGCAGGCTCTTTACGGTGTATCTGCTCATTGCGGCAGAGTTTTCGGAAACGCTGAGCGCGTCGGCTTCCGCCGTTATAGCCGCGTCATACTCGTCGTCCTTCATCTTATGGAGCGCGTCGGAAGTACACTCGGTCATCTTTTCCTCGTTCGCGGTAATGTCGAGACGGCTCGCTACATAATAGGTGTAGTCGGTCGTCTGGTTGCCGTCGTCGTCGGTCGTTTCCTCGGTAGTGATTATAACGTTATTTTCGCCGTTTTTCAGCGTGAAAAGCGAGCTTACGAAATCTGCGGAGGGAGTCTCGCTGTCCTTTTCGATAACTCTCAGCAGTTCGCTTTCTTCGGAAGCGGCAACAGTCAGTTCCTCGGGCTTTGTTCCTGTGTATTCCTCACCGTTCGCTTCGGCGTCAGCCATTTTCTTTTCAATGTCCGCAAGCTCTTTCGCTGTGTCGTACGCCTGTTTCATTTCGGGGAATGTCTTTCCGCTTTCGAGCATAGCGAGATATTCCTGCGCGTCATATCCCTCGCTGATTTCGAGGTATTCCGCAAGCGCATAGTTCTCGGTAACATAATTTTTCAGCTCGTCCGCCGAAACCTCAAGGCTTCCGCCCTCGCCGTAAAGCGCACTAAAAATCGCATTCTGCTTATACGAGATAGTGTACACGTTCTTGAACGACTGCTGACCGATACCATACTTTTCGTAGTAATCCCCAAGTATATCAACGCCGTAAATATACTGCGCGTACATATTTGTTTCGGTCCAGAGCTGCGTTACATATTCATTTATTTCAGTCGTTTCATCTGCCGAGAGGGAAAGTCCAAGCTCGTCGAACTTATTGTTTACCGCGACATACTTGCGGCACTGTTCAATCGCCTTGCTCTTTACCCAATCGGTCACGGGCGTATCTTCAACGCTGTACGCGGTGATATCAAAGCCATCCGCGTTCATATCAAGGTCGGGCTGTTCTTCTTTAAGCTTCGTCTGCGCCTCGCCGAGCGCCGCCATCTGATAATAAATATAAATTCCTGCGCTTATATCCTTTCCGTCAACGGTAAGTGCGGTGCGGGTATTGCTTCCGCAGGACGCCGCAGTCAGTATCATTGCGCCGCAAATCGCGGTCGTAAGGCTTCTTTTTACGTTGTTTTTCATTTTTGAATTCCTTTCTCCTGTTTACGGACCTTATCTGAGCGTAATTCCCTTTTCGCCGAGCGCCTTGAGTATCTTTTCTACGGACTTGTCCGCTTCTTCGGCTTCCATAGTCTTATCCGAACGGCGGAACACGAGCTTATACGAAAGGCTCTTCTTTCCGTCGGCAACTCCGGGTCCCTGATACAGGTCGAAAAGATTTATCTGTTCGAGATGCTTTGCCGCGCCCGCGATAATTTCAATAATATCGCCCGAAGCCTCTTCTGCGTCGCATACAAGGCTGAGGTCGCGGGAAATTGCGGGGAATTTCGGCAGCGGCTTGTACTTTATATCGCTCTTTGCGTTATTCATCATGGTTTCCATGTCGAATGTCGCAATATAAATGCGTTCCTTAACGCCGTAATTCTCGGCAACGAGCGGGTGAAGCTCGCCGATCTTACCGATAACATTTCCATCGACCGTCATAACTGCGCAGCGGCCGCTGTGGAATGTCGGGTCGTCGGCGCATTTTGCAAACTTCGCGTCAACACCGAGCTTTCCGAAAAGCTCCTCGGCGATTCCCTTTACGGTGAAGAACGTTTCGTCCGCGCCGTAAGCGCCCACGCAAAGCACGTCCTTTTCGACAGGCAGCATATCAACGCTTTCAAGCGGATAATATTCACGGCCTATCTCGAAAAATCTTCCCGAAAGGTTACGGTTATTGATATTGCGAACGATAAGCTCCGTCATTGACGGTATCATGCTCGTGCGCATAACGCTTGTATCCTCGCCGAGCGGGTTCGTGAGAACGACGCTTCTGCGCTTTTCCTGCGGAAGGCGTATCTTCTCATAGCCCTTGGGCGAAATAAAGCTGAACGTCATTGTTTCAAGGCAGCCCTGAGTCAGCATAATGTCGATGACCTTATCGCTGAATTTCTGAACGGGAGTTATCCTGCTCTGGCTGGAGAGCGCGGGGATAGTCGAGGGAATGTTGTTGTAGCCGTAAATGCGCGCGATTTCCTCAGCAATATCGCACGGAAGCTCCATGTCGATTCTTACGCTCGGAACGGTAAATTCGTGGTTCGCGCGGTCATAGTCATATCCGAGACGTTCGAGAATAGCTATCTGTTCCTCCTCGGAAATATCCGAGCCGAGGAATTCGTTTACCCATTTCCAGTCGTGCTTCAGTTTATGCGGAGTTTTGTTGGAATTGTCAACATCGATAACCGTATTGATAACCTCGCCGCAGCCAAGTTCTTCAACAAGCTGGAGCGCGCGGTAAAGCGCGTTCTTTGCGTTTATCGGGTCAAGCCCCTTTTCAAAGCGGGAGCTTGCTTCGGTACGTTCGCCGATTTTCTTCGCGGTGCGTCTTACCGAAACGCCGTCGAAGCACGCCGCTTCAAAAATGACCTCGGTCGTGTCGTCCCAGATACCGCTGTGTTCGCCGCCCATTACTCCGGCAACGGCAACGGGCTGCTTTCCGTCGCAGATAACGAGCATTTCGGGCGAAAGCTTTATCGGCTCTTTCATTTCGTCGAGCAGCTTTATCGTTTCGCCGTCCTTTGCATTGCGGACGATGATCTTATTGTCCTGAATATATCTTGCGTCAAATGCGTGCATTGGATGTCCGTATTCGAGCATTACAAAGTTGGTAATATCTACCAGATTGTTTATCGGGCGGACTCCGCTCGCTCTGAGGCGTTCAGCCATCCAGCGCGGAGAGGGCGCGATTTTAACGTTCTTTACCTTTGCCGCCATGTATCTTGAGCAGAGCTTTGTATTTTCGACCGTTACGGAAAGCTCCTTTGTAATATCGCCGTCAATTCCCTTAAAAGTCGGTTCCTTTACGTCGAGCGGGGTCTTGAAAGTCGCGCTTGCTTCACGCGCAAGACCGAGAACGGAAAGGCAGTCGGGGCGGTTGTTGGTTATCTCAAATTCAACGCATATATCGTCAATTCCGACAGCCTTGCATACGTCCTCGCCGACCGTCATTTTATCAAATTCGGGGTCGTCGTTGAGGATAAGTACGCCGTCGGGAGAGGAATACGGGAAATCGCTGTTTTCCATGCCGAGTTCTTCAAAAGAACAGAACATTCCGCAGCTTTCTGCGCCTCTGAGCTTGCCTTTTTTTATTTTTGTGACACTGTGGTTCTTGCGGTCGATAACCGTTCCGCCGTCAAGCACAACAGGAATGCACGCGCCCTCGAAAACGTTCTGCGCAGCCGTCACTATCTGGAGCGGCGCACCCTGTCCTACTTCGACCTGACATATCCAGAGCTTTTCGCTGTCCTCGTGCTTCTTCATTTCGACAACCTTACCGATAACGACCTTGTCGAGCGGACCTCTCATGTCCTCGTAGGTCTCTACTTTCGAGCCGCTCATGGTCATTTCAGCGGCAAATTCCTTGATAGGCATATCGGCTTTCACATAGTCGTTCAGCCACTTCATTGATAAATTCATTTTATATCGTTCCTTTCGTGGAAAATATATCAGTTCTTGCTGTTTTCCTGCGCAATTCCCGCGCGTTCGTCAATAAACGCCTTTGCCTTTAAGCTTTTTTGGGAAAAATACGGAAATTCCATAATAACGTGCTTCCCGTTTTTAAAGCGAACCTCAAGGAGCAGCGGTTTTACCGCCGTCCGATAGGTTTTCTGTCTGAAAACCCCCGTCCAGTAAACGTCGCTGTAATCAAATTCGGCAAGCGCGCCGAGACTTATCACGCGGTCCTTGAGAAAAAAGTGCTTTCCGCAGTAGCTTTTTTCCGCACTGAGAAGAAGCTCGTCCAACTTTTCGGGCAGGAAATCCTTTTCAAATTCGCGCACGTCGCGGTAATGATTTACGAAATCGATCACGCGCGTTACCGCAATCCATATAAAAGCCAGCACGATAACGCCCGCCCACACTTTCCGCCGCGTCGGGACTCCGAGGCGCATTATAACCATGACAACGCCCGCATAAATCATAAGCAGGCTTAACGCCACCCACGCGAATGTGCGCGCAGCTTCTCTTAAAAGGTGCTTTCTTATCATCAGAACTGGCTTAAAAATCTCGAATCGTTTTCGTAAAGCAGGCGCATATCGTCAATGTTATATCTCATCATGGCGATACGTTCAAGCCCGATACCGAAAGCGAAGCCGCTGTATTCCTCGGGGTCGATTCCGCAGTTTATGAGAACCTGTGGGTGAACCATGCCCGAACCGAGCATTTCGATCCAACCCTCGCCCTTGCAGAGCGGGCAGCCTGTTCCGCCGCACTTGAAGCACTGTAAATCGACTTCGGCGGAGGGTTCGGTGTAGGGGAAGTGGTGCGGACGGAAGCGCAGCTTTACATTTTCGCCGTAAAGGCGCTTTGCCCATATTTCAAGCGTTCCTTTAAGGTCGGAAAAACGAATTTTTCTGTCGATAACAAGCCCCTCGCACTGGTGGAAAATAGGCGAATGGGTCGCGTCGACCGCGTCGGAGCGATAAACGCGTCCGGGGCTGATGATAGCGATAGGGGGCTTTTCCTTGAGCATTGTTCTTATCTGAACGGAAGAAGTCTGCGTGCGGAGCAGGATCTTGTCTGTTATGTAGAAAGTGTCCTGCGGGTCGCGCGCGGGGTGTCCCTCGTCGGTGTTTAACATATCGAAAACGTACTTGGTCTCTTCAACCTCGGGTCCGTCAACAACGGTATATCCCATTCCGCGGAAAATTTCCTTTAAATCTTCGAGAACTATGTTGAGCGGGTGGCGCTTGCCTGCCTCGTGGCGTTCGCCGGGCATGGTCACGTCTACTTCTTCGAGCTTTAAGCGCTGTTCGAGCAGCCCCGCTTTCAGAGCGGCGGACTTTTCGCTTATCGCGGCTTCAAGCGCGGCTCTCACGTCGTTCGCGAGCTGTCCGATAACGGGACGTTCCTCGGCGGAAAGCTGACCCATTTGCTTTAAAATTGCGGTAAGCTCGCCCTTTTTTCCGAGAATTTTTACTCTTAAATCTTCAAGCGCCTTCGCGTCGCTCATTGCGGCGATCTCGGCGGACGCCTTTTCCTTGATTTTCTGAAGCTGTTCCTTCATATCTGAAAAATCCTTTCTTAGTCATTGTCGTTATTATCCGGTTTATTTTTATCTCCGCCCCGCCGGCGGAAGAGAGTGGTCTTTGTCTTTCTCGGCTCGGTCATACTTTTGAGCCATTTTTCGTCAGCCTCGCGCTCCTCGAAATATAATGGTTCCGCTTATTCAGGGCGACCGA
>USOZ01000107.1 GCA_900556525.1 uncultured Oscillospiraceae bacterium
CTTTTTCGTTTACCGCGAGCTGAACGTTATCGGCGATATCCATTCCTACGGTCACGACATTGAAGCGACATGGCTGACCGACAGAGCGTGCGAGGTTATCGGCGACCCTGAGCTTACCGCCGAGGTTTCCGCGATGAACAAGAGGATCGTTGCAAATATCAGAAAGCTGGCGTACAGAAACGGTTCGCTTCTTAACGAGCGCGACAAGACTGAGATAAACACATGGCGTATCTGGTGGGTTCAGGCGGAAGCTGTTATCGGCTTCTACAACGCGTACCAGAAGTACGGCGACCCCGAATACCGCGAAATTTCCGAAACGATATGGGGATATATCCGCGACAATATCGTTGATAAGCGCCCAGGAATGGATATCGCCGATAACGTTCAGCTCGCGGTCGAAGAACACGAGAAGTCTGTCCTCGGGCTTATAAAATATCTTGTCGAGGAATATGCGGAGCTGGAATTTAAGGCGTGCGAGAACTTTTTCGTTTTTGGAAACGCGGTAAAGCTCGGTGTACGCTTCGAGCAGGTGAAGCGTGGTGTTCATCGTCTTGTCCGCCATAAGTCCGTTTTCGGAAAGCGCGTCGTTTTCGATAAGCCCCCATGTTCTGGACATTGCTTCGAGATATGCAACGTCGTCGGTGCATTTTTCTTCGACCGTTTCAAACATTTCAAGCGCGAGATCGAGCGCGCCCTTATCGCCGCTTGCGTCATAGTAAGATGAAAGCGCGTAGATGAAGAAAGCCTGACAATAGGTGTGCTTCATGTCGTCCTTAACGCTTCCGTCCGCGTTCATCATCCAGTAAACGCCGCCGTTTTCGCGGTCAACGCAGTTCTTTACCATAAAATCGTAGCAGTGCTTTGCTTTTTTGAGGCACTCCTCGTCTTTCAGTGCGAGATAGCAATTTGAATAAAACCAGAGTATGCGCGAATGGAGGATAACGCCCTTTTCAGCGTTCTTGTCGAGCTTCAGGTCATTGTCCATAAAGCCGTAAAAACCGCCGTTTTCCTTATCTTCGAGGCTGTTCCAGAACGGGATAATGTGGTTTACGAGTTCGTTTTTTATTTCTTCGGTAAACATTTCGGTTTTCCTTTCTTTTGAAACTCTGCCCCGCAGTTATTTTCTGCGGGGCGAGTATTATTCTTCGTCGTTTTTGTCAGCGCCGCAGCACTTCTTGTACTTCTTTCCGCTTCCGCAGGGGCAGGGGTCGTTTCTGCCGACCTTTTCGGCTGCGGTCTTGCGGACGGTAGTTTTTGCGCCTGCGTTTTCAGCTTCGGGCTGCATTACGCGCACTCTCTGCGGAGCGGCGGGACGCAGGGGGTTAAGGCGAACCGTGAGTATCATTCTTACGGTGTCCTCGCGGATAGCCGCGATCATTTCGTCGAACATTGCGAAGCCCTCGAAACGATATTCAACAACAGGATCTCTCTGACCCATTGAGCGCAGGTAGATACCCTGCTTGAGTTCGTCCATAGCGTCGATATGATCCATCCACTTTGAGTCAACGTTCTTGAGGAGGATAACGCGTTCAAGCTCGCGCATTGTTTCGGAGCCGTATTCCGCTTCCTTAGCCGCGTAAATAGCCATTGCACGGTCTGTGAGCATTTCGGTTATATCGGCTTTCTTCAGCTCGTTAAGCTCGTCTGTTGTATAAACGAGGTCGTCGGGAGTTGTGAGAACGCCCGCGTAATGTTCGCGCAGACCTGTGATATTCCAGTTGTCGGCAATGTCGCCCTGGCAGTACATATCAATGTTTTCCTGAATGCTCTCTGTTATCATTGATTTTATGCTGTCGCTTATATCGTCGCCGTCGAGAACCTTTGCTCTCTGCGAGTAGATAGTCATTCTCTGCTGCGACATAACGTCGTCGAAGTCAAGAACGTTCTTACGGATAGCGTAGTTTCTGCCCTCGATCTTGCGCTGTGAGGATTCGATAGTCTTGGTGAGAATTGCGTTCTCGATCGGAACGTCCTCGTCGATTTTCAGCGTTTCCATGACCGCCTGAACCTTTTCGCCGCCGAACAGACGCATTAAATCGTCCTCAAGCGATACAAAGAAGCAGCTTTCGCCGGGGTCGCCCTGACGTCCTGCACGTCCTCTTAACTGGTTGTCGATACGTCTGGATTCATGGCGCTCTGTGCCGAGGATATACAAGCCGCCCGCATTGCGAACTTCTTCCGCTTCGGGAGCAATCTGCTTCTTATATTTATCGTTAAGCTCGGAGTAGAGCTTTCTTGCATTGAGAATTGTTTCGTCGTCGGTTTCTGCAAAGCCTGTCGCTTCAAGGATAAGATCCTCTTCGATGCCCTGTCTGCGCATTTCGGCTTTCGCGAGGTATTCGGGGTTACCGCCGAGCATAATATCCGTACCGCGTCCCGCCATGTTCGTCGCGATAGTGACCGCGCCCTTTTTACCTGCCTGCGCAACGATCTCCGCTTCGCGCTCGTGGTTCTTCGCGTTGAGGACTTCATGCTTTATACCTGTCTTTTTGAGCATTTTTGAAAGCAGCTCGGACTTTTCGATCGAAATTGTTCCGACGAGAACGGGCTGACCCTTTGCGTGACACTCCTCGATCTGACGGATAGCCGCGGTGAACTTGCCGTGTTCGTTCTTATATACCTGATCGTGGTGGTCGATACGGATAACGGGCTTGTTTGTCGGTATCTCGATAACGTCGAGGTTATAAATTCCTCTGAATTCGGCTTCTTCGGTCATAGCCGTACCGGTCATACCCGAGAGCTTTGAATAAAGGCGGAAGAAGTTCTGGAAAGTGATGGTCGCGAGGGTCTTGCTCTCGTGTTTTACCTTTACGCCTTCCTTTGCTTCGATAGCTTGATGAAGTCCCTCGTTGAAACGGCGGCCGAACATAAGACGTCCCGTAAATTCGTCAACGATTACGATTTCGCCGTCCTTGACTACATATTCAACGTCGAGGTGCATACAGCCGTTCGCCTTTATCGCCTGATTTACATGGTGAAGAAGCGTGAGGTTGTCGGGATCCATGAGGTTTTCTACTCCGAAGTATTTTTCGGCTTTCTTTACGCCGTTCGGGAGCAGCGTCGCGGTCTTTGCCTTTTCGTCGATAAGATAATCGCCGTCGTAGTCGTCCTGTTCTTCCTTCGCGTCAACTTCGACAACCTTGATAGCCTTTAACGTCTTGGCGAACTTATCCGCTCTTTCGTAAAGGTCGGTCGGCTTATCGCCGCGGCCCGAAATAATAAGAGGTGTTCTCGCTTCATCAATTAAAATGGAGTCGACTTCATCGACGATCGCGAAGTTCATTTCGCGCTGAACCTTTTCCGACTTGCGGATACACATATTATCGCGCAGATAGTCGAAGCCGTATTCGTTGTTCGTACCGTAGGTAATGTCGCAGGAATAAGCCTGTCTGCGCTGGTCGTTCGACTTGTCGTGAACGATAAGTCCGACAGTAAGCCCGAGGAAGCGGTGAACACGTCCGATAAGCTCGCTGTCGCGCTTTGCGAGGTAGTCGTTTACCGTTACAACGTGAACGCCCTTTCCTGTAAGTGCGTTAAGATAAGAGGGAAGCGCCGCAACGTAGGTCTTACCTTCACCCGTTTTCATTTCCGCGATACGTCCCTGATGAAGAACGATACCGCCGATTATCTGAACGGGGTAGGGCTTTATGCCGATAACGCGCCACATTGCCTCGCGGCACACCGCGAATGCGTCCGGCAGAATATTGTCAAGGGTTTCCCCGCCCGCAAGACGCTCTTTCAGCACATTCGTCTGATTCTGAAGCTCCTTGTCGGTCATAGCCTGATACATCGGCTCAAGATTAAGCACAGCCTGTTTCGTGCCCTCTATTCTCTTTACTTCCTTTTCGGAATAGCTGCCGAACAGCTTGCTGAAAAGTCCCATGTTCTGTTAATCCTTTCCTTTTCGGGGTCTCCCGTCTTTTTTGCTGCATTTTTGCCGTTTTATCCTGCGGCAAAAGCTATACACTTATTTATTATACTATAGTCCATTTCATTTGTCAATTACTTTTTAAAGGAAATACGGGAAAATACCGCACGGCAAAAAAGCGAAGCCCACGGGCGGTTCTTTATGAACAGCTCCATAGGCTTCGCTTTATTTGTTTTCAAATGATGCTGACAGGTTTATCAGTCGCCGAAAGAAACTCCGATACATCTTCCCGTAACGACAAGTTTGTCGTCGGTCGGAACGAATTTCGTTTTCATTGCCACGTCGGAGAGCTTATTTTCGGTTATCGCGCTGCCGATCTTCGCAACCGTATAGCCGAATTTTTCCTCGCGGATAAGCTGTGCAGCTCTGGCGCCGAACTTTGTCGCAAGCACGCGGTCGTACGCCGAGGGGCTTCCTCCGCGGAGCATATGTCCCGGAACGACTGTCCTCGATTCAAAGCCCGTAGCCGCCTCGATTTCCTTTGCGATACGCGCGGTAGCGGTCGTGTATCCCGCTTCGGCGCGTAGCCTCATGCGCTCTTTTTTCTTCATTTCGGCTTCTTCTTCACTCATAGCGCCCTCGGCAACGGCGACTATCGAGAATGTTTTTCCGGAATCGGCGCGCTCGTTGACCGCTTTTATTACCTTTTTAATGTCATACGGAATCTCAGGGATAAGGATAATGTCCGCGCCGCCCGCGATACCCGAATAGAGCGTGAGCCAGCCCGCCTTATTGCCCATGATTTCGATAACCATTATGCGGCTGTGCGAATTCGCGGTCGTGTGGATACGGTCGATAACGTCGGTCGCAATATCAACAGCTGTGTGGAATCCGAACGTAACGTCCGTACCCCAGATGTCGTTGTCGATAGTCTTGGGGAGTCCGATAACGTTAAGCCCCTGCTCGGAAAGCAGATTCGCGGTCTTGTGCGTGCCGTTTCCGCCGAGGGTAAGCAGGCAGTCGAGCTTCTGTTCCTTATATGTCTGCTTCATTTCCGCGACTTTATCAACGTTGTCGTCTTCGATGACCTGCATCATTTTATAGGGCGTGCGCTTTGTGCCGAGAATTGTTCCGCCGCGGGTAAGAATTCCCGAAAAATCCGACGGCTTCATTTTTATACATTCGTTGTGGATAAGCCCGTGATAGCCGTCCTGAATACCGATTATTTCGACTTTTTCTTCGCCGAACATCTGGTAGCAGGCTTTCGCCGCGCCGCGGATTGTCGCGTTAAGTCCGGGGCAGTCGCCGCCGCTTGTTAAAATTCCGACTCTTAATTTTCCCATTTTTATCAATCCTTTCATTGCTGTATGCAATTCCGATTTTCTCACTTATTATTATACACGAAATCTTAAAATAGTCAAGGGAAGCGCTGATTAAATCCGATATGCAGATTGCGCAGACAGATTTTTCGTAGCGGAAGCCGCCCCCAGTGATTGTATGAAAATGACGCAGGAATACTTGATGTATTTCAAGGAGTTTTCGTGCAATCAGGCGGAAAATATGCAAGCAAGATGCGTATTGCGATTTATTCAGTACTTCCCAAGATTTTTCCGCGGATGTTTGTGCAGATTGAATAAGGTTCATGCAGCGAACGTATGGGGTTGCTATTTTAATGCGGGCGTGTTATAATGAATGAAATTATCGCTGCGGCAGGGGGAACTTTTGACATGACCGATTGGATCTTGAGCATACCCGAATTCGCAATAGGATTGGTTTTCTGGATAGTGACATATATCGGCGCGCCTATTGAAAGCAGGAAAAAAGGCAGGCATATTTCCGGCTGCCCGGGAGTTGCGTTCGTCTGTTTTCTTCTAGCAGGGCTGCTTTCGCCGTGTAAATGGCTTGCGCTGCTTTGTCTGCTGGATTTCAGCGTTACAGCTATTCCGTTCTTTTTGCTGAAGCGGTTCGCTGCGAAAAAAATTGTAAAAAAATAAAAAAACGGACGGTATCCATTCGCGCGATACCGTCCGTTCATTTTTATTTTGCGTTTTTGAGCAAATCTCTGATTTCGGTGAGCAGTTCGAGCTGCGGGTCGGGCTTCGCCGCCTCTTCGGCAGCCTTTGCAGCAGTCTCTTCCTCAGCCTTTTTCGCGGCGGCTTCTTCCTCCGCGCGCTTTTTCGCGGTAGCCTTGTCGCGGATAACCCCGACAACCTTAATAACCGCAAAAATCGCGATAGCTACGAGCAGGAAGTTGATTATCGCGTCGAGGAAAAGCCCGTATCTTATCGCAAGCTCCTCTTTTACTACCGCTCCCGCTTCGTCAAGGACCGCAGGTTCAAGCACAACTTTAAGGTCGCCCATATCTATCTTGCCCGTAATAACGCCGAGCGCGGGCATGATAAGGTCGGAAACGAGGCTGTTCACGATTTTGGTGAAAGCTCCGCCGACAACAACGCCGACCGCCATATCAAGCACGT
>USOZ01000108.1 GCA_900556525.1 uncultured Oscillospiraceae bacterium
ATTGTGTTTTTGTTTTTATTTTTAATTTTTGGGGGAACGGTAGGGGCGATAGTTATGGTACTTATGGACGTTCAGACGGAACACCGCGAAAGCGGACTTTCCGCAGCAGAGAAGATAAAGCGAGAAAGCCCCGCCGTGAAAATCGTCGTGGTAACGTCGCTTGTGGACTACGATATACTCGAAAAGGCAAAAGCTGTCGGCGCGGACAGCCTTTGGTACAAGGACGCATCGGAGGAAACTTTGACCGACATTATCCGCAGAACGGCGGCGGGAGAACATATTTTCCCCGACGCGCCGCCGACTGTGGAAATAGGCACGGCGAAAAGTACAGAATTTACCCGTACTGAGATGAAAGTGCTGCGCTACCTCGTTAAAGGAATGTCATACGGACGTATCGCCGAGGCTATGGGCGTCGAAGTAACGACCGTGAAATATCACGTCACCAATATGCTCCAAAAAACGAATCTTGAAAACAAACTCCAGCTTGCGCTTGCGGTGAGCAGCTTTCATATTGAAATATTTTTCCATATTCATTCTAGCACACAAAATCAGACCGGGATATATCCGCGTTTTCCTAAAAACGGCGGGTGCGGATTCGCCGCGCCCGATAAAGCTGCGCCAAAAGGGCAATGAATGGTTTCTCTGGGAGTATTCAAGTGTTCTGAGCGGAATACGAATTCCCGCGGAACAGGATCCGTGGGCGTAATCGAATGAAAGGATATACCATGAAAAATATAAATCGCATAATATGTTTGATAACCGCAGCGGTCATGCTCGGTTCATGCACCGATAAGCAGCAAAGCGGCACCGAACCGACCACAGCGGAACAAACGCTGCAAAGCGCAGCCGCGCAGTCCGAAACATCAGCGCCGCAGGCTGAAACGGAAAAAACGAATGAAGCTCCGCTTTCCGAGGAAACGAGCGTTCCCGAAAGCGAAGCCGACACCGACAAAACAATGCCATAGTCCCAGTGTATGCGGTTCACGGCAACAGAAGCCGCTTCGCTGCGCGGAATAATGCAGTAAAGATGTCCTGCGCTGCCGACAATTCGTTCTTCGGGAATTTCCGCGATAAACGGGTTGTCGGTGAGCTGACAGGGATTGCTTCCACGAAGCCACACGTCAAGCGGGTCGCCGCAGTCCGCCGAATAATACCCGAGGTATGACGCCGCAAAAAGCTGCGAGGTTCCCACCATTGAACCGAACCGATACTTGTGTTCTGCAATGCCGACAAGAGTTCGTATGAACATGACACGAACGTTACGATTGTGTCGGACGGTGACAGTGCGGTCTGGGAACCTGCGCTAAACGCGCTTGGAAGGCTCGATATATCGGCGGAGGGAGTTGACCCGTTCGCGCTGGATTTTACTAACCGTTATGATATGAACTTGAATTATGAGGAATATCTCTCGACGGGCTGGCTAGGTACGACGGAATTGGGGATTGCGGGCGAAAACGGAAGCGAATGGACGGTAAGTAAACCCGCATGGAACGGCAAAAATGCAGTTTTTTCGCTTAAATTTAACGCGGATACATCTGTTTCGCTCGACTGGAAATACAGCGGCGAAGCCGAATTTGAGGAGCATTGGAACGGTTGGTGGACGATAGAAACTGAAATCGACCAACCCTCGCTTGTTACAATTTCACTTTCGCGCGTGGGCGGCAGAAATTTTGATATGGTTGACGCACCCATGTACATAAGCGAAACGTACCCTGTTTTAATTTCACCGTCGGGCGAAAAACTGATGATATTCGGCGGAAAATACAGCGTTCTGCTGCCGTTTATGTCCTCGGACGAACCGTTTTCCGAGCTTTCGCTCTCATAGGAGGGAAAATGACGAAAAAATATATTGCTGCCGCAATGTGTGCTGCGATTGCTCTAGCGACAGGGTGCGCGGCAAGGGAGGGCGATTCGGAAATGCCGCAAGAAACTGCGCATAAAAGCGAAAACAGGACGCTTGTCGGCGTGGAATACGAAGTCGTGAACGGAATGGTTTACGGCGATGATTTCAGCGCTGTTATCGAACATGATAAAATCGTCGCCGCGCGGTATTTTTCGCAGGATGAATATGACAAAGAACCGACGGACGACGATCCGTACCCTGACGGATATGTTACGGTCGAAGGCGCTGAGATAACAGAGGAGCAGTGGTCTGCGCTTGAAGAGGCGGTAACGGAAATAGTACCGATTCTTGAGGAGGTTTCCGATAAAAGCTCCGATATGCTGCCCGAATTTATCGAGGAAACGGACGGTCCGAATTACAGAAAATTTTATCTCATGTGGGAAAGTGAAAATGGCGAAAAAGAGCGCGTGGAATATTACCCGTCGAATGACGGACGCTTTGACACGACCATTTCGCTTATGGAAGAAATTGTGAATCCTGTTGGGCACGAGATAAATTGCTTCGATGAGCCGAGTATAGGCGGGGCGATTAAAAAAGGTTAAGAGACGTAGCCTGTTTCGAGGATCGCATAAAGGAAGCAGGGTTTTGCAAAATGGATCTTGTATTCTGACTTATTCATATATCACTTACAGCTCAACGTGAAAAAACAAAATTTTTTTTACTTTTATTGACAATGATGAAAGTATGTGGCATTATAAAAATGTAACACAATTAATATGAACGATTATTGATGTGTGTTTTTTGTTTTTAGGGGGATAATTATGGAAAAGGTCATTAAAAATTTTATTCCGTGCCTTTTATTGGCGATCGTTGCGGCTGTGTTGGCTGCGTGGCAGTTCGAAATAAGGTCTTCGGCAGAGGTGTGTGGAGATTATCAATACAGTATTGATTCGGGATTTGCGACGATAGAAATGGGTTGACAAGGATAGAAGCAAAGACGTTTAGAAGTTGTGAGAAGTTGACTAATATATCAATACCCGGTAACGTTGCGGATGTTGATCAATAGCTTTTGAGGGTTGTGGCAATCTGACAAAAATAACAATACCTGATAAAGTTACATATATAGATTGCTATGCTTTTAATTACTGCGTTTCTTTAACAAATGTTTACTATTCTGGCTCCGAAGCTCAATGGAGGAAAATAACGATTAAAGATGATAATGAATGTCTTACTGATGCAGTAATTCATTACAAATGCTCATCAGCGACGGTAGTTTCCGCACCTACAAACGTTAAGGCAACAGCAGGCGACAAGCAAATAAAACTGACATGGACGGCAGTTTCGGGCGCAACGAAATACCGCGTTTTGGCAAGCGCTGACGGTTCGACTTGGAGCAGCGTTTCAGCGGTAGCTTCGGCAACTCCTGCGGCATAAACATAAATTGTCCATTTTATAACTCCGAGTAATTGATGTAAAATGAAAGGGCTGTTGCAGCATATTCTGCAGCAGCCCTTTTGCGCAGGACGTATGTCGTTATCCGACATACCGACGGATTTTCGGGGCAGGGAAGATGAAATTAGGACATTTCCGCACTGTCTCTACATTAAAGAACACGGAAAAATCGCCATTGCAATAATGTGCATACCAAACACACCGATTTTCAAATAACTGATATTTTTTCCAGAGCGGTCTTGCAATAGCGTAAAAATAGTGATATAATATTAGTGAACAATCAATATAATAGACAAGAAATCTATGAGTAAAATTTAACACATTGGAGGTCAGAATATGAACACTCGATCAAAGCTTATATCTCTTGCAGCTGCGGCAGCTATGCTTCTTTCCGGTTGCAATGCAGAAACGTCCGTACCGTCGGTATCGGAGAGTGAAACCACAACGAGCGCAGCGGAAATGACGACAACAGAATCCGCCACAACTGCCGCAGATACGACAACGGCGGTTATAACAACAGCCGAACCGAAGTCGACCAAGCCTTCCGCAAGCATCAGAGCAACATCTATGAAAAAAGAGTATGAAACGAAGCTCGGTGTAAGATATATTGATTGTTATGATGATGAAACAGAGACATGGACTGTCACAGGCGGATATATTTACCAAGGACTTGACATTTATTCGTATAAAAATTTTGACAAAAACGAATTCTTTCGCTATGATTTTAATGATAAAACAAGTCATGTGACCGACGGCGACAAAAGATCAGAGACCCTTGTAATTGACGCCGAAGCGGCGGATATCTATGTGCGTTCGTCCACTTATTCATTTTCCGAGAAAGGGGAAAACGACATAGAAAAACGGCTAACTGCCGAAAATATCACTCGCTCAAAGCGTTTCGCTTCCGCTTACAATATTGTATGGGATGACCCAAAGGCGGTACTCGTGAAGGGCGCCGGTAATGTGAATAATGCGAATGTAAGCAACCCTGAGGTGTGCAAATACAGGAATGTGGAGTCTCTTGAGCTGGGCTGGCACACCGACGATATCGTGACTGTGAACGCCTTTGTATGTAAAGGGTACTACAATATATATGTGCTTGTAGACCCGGAATATATGTACGGTCTGCCGATGTTCTTTGATTCGGAATATAAGTTCCGCTTCGGCGATAATATCGTATATTCGGATTCAATATTGTTTACAGCGAAGCCTGTTGAAGACCTTGCGCTTGATATCGACGATTACGCATACGCAAAGGTTAAGCTGAAAGATGTGAGCTGTACAATGACGCAGAAAGACGATGTTATAAAGATAAACAACACTTGTGCTGTGACAGATATCGAAATCATAGACGAATTTTCAGATATAACCGAATACAATATCTCCGCAGATGATCACGTTATTGCGGGCATGGACAAAGACCCCGTGATGAAAGAGGTCTATGACGCGGTGATGAATGCCAAAGCAGATATTTACACCGAAGATACATACGGAATTGTTTTTCTGGATCTTGATTTTGACGGCAAACCGGAGGTCATCGTAACTCGCTTTGACTGCTCAAGCGACAGAAATTATGAATGGACGCTGGACGCGCAGATCTATCGTGTAAAAGACGGCGTTCTGGATTACATTGACACAATACCTATGATGTACCATGTGGTGAATTATGACGGAGCTTTTATTGCTCTGTCGGCGCTTAAAAACGGTACTCCGGCGTGGTTTGCTTCTGTAAGAGAAGCTGAAAACAGTTTTGAAACAAACGACTATCTCTACACGCTTGATGGAGATAACCTGACTGCTCACCCGCTGTTCACTTCAAAGAAAAGAGAAAACACAGAGGGTATGGAAGCGGAATATTTTTCTGAAGGCGGAAACTCCGATACGCTTATTGATTATTATTACTTTGATGAGAAAATTGTGCCTAATGTCACGATGGGAAAAGAACCGTATTCATGGAACGATGAAAATGCCCCGGAAGATTGGGAATATCTCGACTGGAACGGTTTAAAATCCACATTCGGAATGTGGGAACTCTTTGGCTTTGCACGGGCAGATTACTGCCGGAAAAATCTGAAAGAAAGTTATTCTCTTCGCAGCAACTGGATGATAAACACTTTCACTGGAAGCTATAATGACAAGCCTGAAAGGTATGAGCTTTCCGAGCGTGAATTCTCGCACAAGATCGCGTATCTTATCGACGATTTCTACTACGGCGGAACTGTCGCTGTCGAACACAGTTACTGGTTTCTCGGTGATTACGCAAAGCCCGTTATCTATCTTTACCCCGAAAATCAGACCGACATTTCAGTAAAGGTGAATTTCCTGCTTAGCGGTGAACTTACCTGTACATACCCGGAATACAATAACGGCTGGAGTGTGACTGCAATGCCGGACGGTACGCTTTACGATGAGAACGGAGATGAGTATTACTGCCTTTACTGGGAGGGCAAGAGCGGCGCTATTATGGACAAAAGCAAGGGATTCTGCGTTGCCGGAAAGGACACGGCGAAATTTCTGCGCGAAAAGCTGATGTACATAGGACTTACCGCGCGTGAAGCCAACGAATTCATCATCTACTGGCTGCCGAAGATGCAGGATAACCCGTATAATATCATCACACTGCACACCGCCGACTACGCAAGGAGTGTACCGCTGACTGTTTCGCCCGCTCCCGACACACAGATACGCGTGTTCATGACCTACAAGTCAAGCGACACGCCCGTAGACATTCAGGAACAGACGTTACCGCATTACGAACGAAACGGCTTTACACTCGTCGAATGGGGCGGCAGCGAGGAATAATGTATCCGTCAAATAAACCTATGTCTCAGATAAAAGCCTACACCCTGCCGGTTTGAATCGGCAGGGTGTATAATTTTCGACTCATTCTTGTTATCTTACCATTTGACCTGATATATTTTGCCGTCAGAGTTGGTTCGCTCAGTTGTAACACAATTTTCGGAATTTTGCTTATCGCCCTTAACCTCTTTGCACTCAATGTATGAATATGCAAAGCTGCTTATTTCCGAAAGTGTTTCAT
>USOZ01000109.1 GCA_900556525.1 uncultured Oscillospiraceae bacterium
GGCCGAGATGCGCAGCAAGTGCCGCAGGCTGCAATCCCGGGTTGGGCTGGACATGGTGGTCATTGACTATTTGCAGCTTATGCAGACCTCTGGCAAGTACGATAACCGCGTATTGGAAATATCCGAGACTACGCGGAAGCTGAAGATACTCGCCCGGGAGCTGAACGTTCCAATAATTCTCCTGAGTCAGCTTTCCCGCGGCCCTGAACAGCGCACAGATCACCGGCCAGTAATGGCGGATCTTCGCGAGCTGTACAAGCACGGGCATAAATAGAGCTTTGCTTCTGCCTCTGCTTTTTCTTTCTCTTTTTCGGGAAAAGAGAACAGAAAAAGCAGCAAAAAGAAAGAGAAAAGCTTACAAAAATCAAAACAATAAAGGAACGGTTCTTTGATATGCACCCCGAAAGTTAGACACTTTCGGAGGTGCATATTTTTAATGAGCAAAAAGGGACAAAAATACAAAAGATACTCGGCAGAATTCAAAACAGCAGTTATACTGGACATGCGAGAACATCAAATGGGCTATAGGGAAACAGCCAGGAAGTACGAGCTGGTCAGGCATTCGGAATCATCGGCAGCAGCAATGGTACAGAGGTGGGAACGCATATATCTGGAAGAAGGAGCTGAAGGTCTGATGAAGGAGAGACGCGGCAGAACAAAAACATCTGATGGCGTAATGAAAGGTAGGCCACCCAAACCGAAGAAAGGTATAGAGGAAGATCTGATTGCAGAGAACCAAAGACTGCGCATGGAGATAGAATACCTAAAAAAACTAAGTGCCTTAGTTCTTGCGGAAGAGCGAGAGAACGGCAAAAAGCGATAATCGTCTCTGAATTAAGGCAAAAATATCCGCTGAAAGACCTGCTGCAGCTGTCAGGGCTGGCCCGGAGCACATACTATTACTACCTCAAATACCCAGAAACAGATAGGTATGTAAAAGAGAAAGCGGAAATACAGGAGATATACAACAGCAATAAGGGAAGATACGGATACCGTAGAATTCTGATGGTTATGAGAAGCAAAGGCTACACCCTTAACCACAAGACAGTGCTAAAACTGATGAGAATTCTTGATTTGAAAGGCAAACAGCGTAAGAATGAAACATACCATTCATACAAAGGCGAAGTCGGGAAGATCGCAGATAATATTTTGAAAAGGGATTTCCATGCCTCAAAGCCTTTTGAAAAATTGACGACTGATGTAACACAGTTTAAAGTCTGCGATGAGAAAGTGTATTTGTCTCCTGTGATGGATCTGTACAACAGAGAGATAGTTTCCTACTCCATCTCAAAAAGTCCAAACCTATGGCAGATTAGAGATATGCTTGATGGCCTTTTCGCTAAGCTCCCGGCTGACGCTTCGCCGGTGTTTCATTCGGACCAGGGTTGGCAATACCAACATGCAGAATACCAGCGTCTCCTTGCCGAGCACAATATTACACAGAGTATGTCCAGAAAAGGAAATTGCATGGATAACGGAGCTATGGAAAACTTCTTTGGCAGACTAAAGGTTGAGATGTTCTACGGAGAAAAGTTTGAAAATGTTAACGTTTTCATTGATGAACTAAAGCGATATATCGATTATTACAATTACGAAAGGATCTCAATGAAACTGAAAGGAATGAGCCCGGTACAATACCGAACTCATTCCGTAACAACTTAATATTCTTTTTTGTCTAATCTTCGGGGTTCACTTCAGTACTTCTGTCTAATTTCTTTTTCTGCCCTTGTTTTTGCACCTAAGTACTGAAGCTCTTCTTCTTCGGTAAAACGCTTGAAGAAAACAAGGCTGGGTTTTACTGTGGCACCGGCAGCGATAAATACATCTTGGGGGATTGAACAAATCAAAATGATTTTAGCCTTACCTTCAAAATACTCACGAATTTTCTGAAGGTTTGATGTGTTAAGCACACCTTCAGGCAAAACCATACCCATACGGCCACCTTTTTTAAGCAGTCTCAGACAACGTTCCATAAAGAGAACTTCGGTAAGACCGGACATGGAACCTACGTCGTACAATGAAAGCAAGGACTTACCAATGTTGTCATTTACCTGCTTAAGTGCTTTTTCATAAGCTTCGCCGTATTTTTCTTTATATTTTGCGATTAAAGCTTCATCGGTAAATTTATCTGCTTCGGTAATTTTTTGGGATTTATCAATTCTCGCACCAAAAGGAGGATTGGTTAATATAACGTCGAAACGCTCTTCAAAAATACCGTTAACATTCAGCAAGCCATCGTGATGATGAACGCCACCGTGTCCATCGCCGTGCATAATCATATTCATTTTTGATGTTCTTGCCATACGAGGGTTAGCATCTGTCCCGTAAATGCAATTTCGTGACAGATTATACATACGACTACCTTCTACTTGGGTATCAAGTTCTTTGTTAAGTGTGGATTGCATAGCTTCGATGCGTTCGTTGATAACTACCTGTTCTTTTTCGGACAGTGAATCGTAGTTCTCTCCTTCAATAACGGAACGCAATTCGGATTTAGCTTTCTTTACGTCTTCCTCGATTTTTTCACGCATATATTCGAATGCTTTGATTAAGAAGCCGCCACTACCGCAAGTAGGATCGCATACAGTTTCATTCTCTTTGGGATCCAGAATGTGTGTCATAAAATCAACTATAGTACGAGGCGTAAAGTACTGACCTAATTCGCCACGGAAAGTAGTACCCAAGAACTGTTCAAAGGCTATACCCTTAACATCATCCTGTGTGTCGGAAAGGTTATAGGTTTCAAGTTTTTCGAGAATTTGCTCAAAACTGTTTTGCCTAATTTTGATGATTTCGTTTTCCTCAAAAAGTTGGTCATCCTTAAACTCTTCCTTGGTGTTGTAAAACAAGAATTGCATATAAGGAAGGTTTTTGGGAGTTCCTTTCAGGCTTGGACGAATCTCTTTTTCGAACCATTTTTCTTTTTCTACAAACTCATTTTTCGTAAAAACTTTTGCACCACGCTGCTCACGCTCGTATTTGATTTTCATAAAGAGAATTTTGCTGATTTCATCAAATGCAGCTTCGGGAGAAAGCTTATCATTATTACGAATAATGTTATGGCAAGTGCGAAGAATCTTTGTAAAATCATCTCTCGTAAATGTTTTAGTTTTGGAAAGAATATCTTTTACTTTTTTATCATTCAGTGCTTCTTCAGCGGTAGGAATAGCAACAACCTCTACTAACTCCTTGGGAAGATAATCTTTGTCAACGTTAAAGTATTTTGTTTCTTTTTCGTTAGTGGTTACAAAGAAACTTGCACCAGCCCAAGAAGTATAATTGTATCCCTGATAATAATCTTCTTCACGAATACGAACATTTTCCGCTTTACATTCAACAACAATAAAAGCGGCTTTGCTTTCGATTTTATCCTGTTTTGATTTCCAAATAACAATATCTGCACGTGCTTTGCCTTGACCACGTTGAGAGTTATTGACCTTAATTTCTTGTTCCATTTGGTCAAGAGAATATCCATAGTCCTCTACAAGGATTTTTATGTATTCTTGGCGTACTTTCTCTTCGGGAGTTTCAATATGCCAAGAATCAGCTAACGGGCAAAAGATTTTTCCGTTTTCTCTTTTAATCTTTAATGTGCTCATAATAAAGCCTCCGTTTTTTGTTGTCCCTCAAGCATCAACAAATTTCGCATAAAAGATGCCATGAATATGGGCTTGAGGAAAGGATATATGCGGGATAATAAGATTAAATCGCTCATGTCCTAAGCCAAAACTTCCCATTTGCCGTAGCGTTTGCCGTCAACTCTACGGAGATATTGCTTCTCTTTCAGAGAGTCTATAATGCGCTTTATGCTTCTGACGGACTTTCCTGTTTGTTCTGCAAGCTCGGCCTGCTTAACAGACGGGTTCTTTTTTATTAAATCTAACACGGCAAGTTCTTCTAAAGTGCATTTCAAAGTGTCAATTTGGCACTTTGGCGTTTCGCTTTTGGCACTTTGGGAAATGTTTTCATCCACAAAATCAACATGCATATAGCGGTTCTTCAGGTCATGATTTGTACCGAGCAGAAGGTTTGAGAAAAACAATTCCAAAAATTTTGTGGTGGAATGAATACCTTTTTGCAAATCGTTATAGTTTGCTCGAACCAGTGCGTTGCGGAAATACCAAGAGTTTTCACGGAACGCATCGTTATTGACGCGGAATCCAAAGGTTTTCATATATTTAATCATAAATACAGCGGTGGCGCGGGTGTTTCCCTCGCCGAAGGGGTGAATCTGCCAAATATCCGATGCAAACTTTGCAAGGTGCTTTACCGCTGCTTCAACCGACAGGCCCTCATAAGAAAATTGCTTTTCGGTGGCAAAATCATAGTCCAAAGTTTCTTTAATACTGTTCCAATCCGCATAAATTACGGTATCGCCGTTCAGTACCCACTCTTTCTTTGTGATGTTATACTGCCTGACCTGACCGGCGTGGTCGAATACGCCCTCAAACAATCTGCGGTGAATGGTAATCCACTCGGCAGGGGAGAACTGAAACGCTTTTTCGCCTAATAACTTTGCAATTCTTGCCGAAACAATGTCCGCCTCTTTGGTTTCGTTTTCCGTCTCGGTGCGGACAGAGCGCTGCTCATAATAACTGTGAATCCGCTTCTGCGCTTCATCAATGGTGATTTTGCCCTCAATGTGCTCCTTTGCGGTATCCAGCAAATATTCGGATGTGTTAAGTCCGTCAACTGCCTGCAAGCCGATGGCAGTCTGCCACGCTTCGCTTTTTTCGGCTCTGTCGGGTTCGCCTTGCTTTATATATTCTTCAAGTTCAAATTGCCAATTTTTATCCGGCATATTTGCACCTCATTCCTTGCTCAAATCTTCCGTCTTGAAGGTCGTGTAACCCTCGTAATAATAACTGTGGTCGATGCCCTTCATATAGACCTCACGGCTATTTATTTTGTCTGTAAGCGCCGCTTTCAGCAGCACCTTGATTTCCACATCCTTGATGGGGCTGCGCTCCATTGCAAGAAGATAATCCTCTTTATCGACCTTGCTCCAATCAACGACTTTGTGAAGTTCGGTTTTGAAAATGAGGTCAAGCCAAATGCGGGTGCTACGCCCGTTTCCTTCTCGGAAAGGGTGGGCAATATTCATTTCCACATACTTCTCGACGATTTCATCAAAAGTGGATTGCGGCATTTTATCAATGTTGGCAAGAGCTGCTTCAAGATACATCAGCGGCGCAAAACGGAAGTTGCCTGTGGAAATGTTTACGGTTCTGAGTTCTCCGGCAAAATCGTAAATTTCATCGAAAAGATACTTATGAATTGCTTTGAGGGCAGAGAATTTTCCCGATTCTAATTTATCAAGCATGCCGTTTTCAAAAAGTTCAAGCGCTTTTTTCTTGCTGATGCGTTCTTCCGCGCGAGCAAGGTCTGCAGAGCTTGTCAGCCCCAATTTATTTTCAAGTGCCATATCGCACCTCCAAATATTACTTATCCGCAGCAACGCCGGATTTCATCCATGCGTCCACTTCGCTGATTTTGAATTTCCACAGCCTGCCGATTTTAGCGGCGGGCATTTCTCTGCGCTCGATCCAGTCAAGAACGGTGTCACGGCTGACGCCCAAATATTCCATAATTTCTTTCATCGAATACCAGCGCTCAAGGTTGTTATCCATAGTGAAACCCTCCGTTTTCACGAAAATACAATACTACAAAATATATTATAACATATTTTTTGAGATTTCACAAGGCTTAACAGGGGTTTATTCGGGGTTTGCAGGAAAAAGTCATGAATTGCACGGCAGAAAAAAGCCTTCTTTCGAAAAAATCGAGAGAAGGCTTTTAAACTATTCCTGTCCGCCTGTGTGTGGCTAATGATAAAACGGCATCCTTGGGTTTGCGTTATGGCTATTGATGCGGGGCAGGTTTTCAAGCGGGATAGCGTAGAACCGTTCTTTGATAAAATTCCCGTTCATGCCGTCGATGATTTTTGTGGCCTGTTCCGCATAAGCGCCGGTCACATCAAATTCCGCAAGGCGGATGATCTGAAAGCGATGCTTTCCGGCGGCGGTATACAGAATCTCACCGGCTTTTCCGTCACCGTAAGGCGTATAGGCGTAGGCGGCTGACTGCACTGTTTTCTTGTCTTTTTCTTTTATAACCGTTATAGCCGTTTGCTTTAAGAAAACGCCGTCGCAAAAGCCCATGTCGCACAGCTTCTTTGCAAACTTTTCGATTGCCGCTTTGCGCTTTTTCTCAATACTCTTTTCGCCCGACGCACCTTGTTTTAACGCAATCTCCGCATAGGTGCTGGGCTTGAAAATGCCAAAACAGTCAAAACACACG
>USOZ01000110.1 GCA_900556525.1 uncultured Oscillospiraceae bacterium
GCGGCGAATCTTCCTATAGACGTTGTCTATAGGAAGATTGAAAAATAGTATAAAGACACAGTAAAGGTTCTTTTAGTAAAAAAGGAGAGATGATTATGTGTGTTATTTTTATTATGCTTTACATTTTCGCGGGCGTCTGCGAGGAAATATTCTTACAATTTCCGAGGAGAAGAAAGTGACTGAAAGCCGATGACCCCACGCAGAAGTTTCTTACGATAATTCGGGAGCTGGTTTGTAACAATAAAAGCCGCAGACGTGATTGCCTGCGGCTTTTCGCTTTATTCAAGCCCTTTCAGGGCTGCAATTTCATCGCGGTTCACACGAATTTTCGCGTCCTTGATGACTTTTACGTCGTCGCGTTTTACCGAAATCGGGGGAGCGTCGGGGCTTTTGTCGAGCTTGACTTTAAGCACGCCCGTGAGGATATTTGCGTCCTCGACAACGCCGCGCCCCTCGGCGGTTTCAACAAGTGCACCCGCTTTGGGAGTGATTTTCAGCAGTTCCTCGTAGCAGTCCTGCTCGTATTTCAGGCAGCACATAAGGCGACCGCAGGTTCCCGAAATTTTGGACGGATTGAGTGAAAGCGACTGCTCTTTCGCCATTTTAATTGAAACAGGCTGGAACTCGCCGAGAAAGCTTGAACAGCAGAACGGTCTGCCGCATATTCCGAGTCCGCCGAGCATTTTCGCTTCGTCACGCACGCCTATCTGGCGCAGCTCAATCCTTGTGCGGTAAATTCCCGCAAGGTCCTTTACAAGTTCGCGGAAGTCGACACGATTTTCGGCAGTGAAATAAAACAGGATCTTGCTGCCGTCGAACGTGTAGTCAACGTCTATAGCTTTCATGTCGAGCTTATGCTCTTCAATTTTCTTTATAAAGGTGCGCATTATCTCGGTTTCTTTTTCGGCGTTTGATTTTATCGCCTGAAGGTCGTCTTTTGAGGCGGGACGGATAATGGATTTAAGCGGCTGGACAACGTTTTCGTCGTTTATTTTTCGGTTCGGGATAACGACCTCGCCGCACTCGATCCCGCGCGCCGTTTCAACGATAACTTTATCGCCCGCGTTCAGCTTTTTTCCGCCCGGAGAAAAATAGTAGACCTTTCCGACCTCCTTAAAACGCACGCCTATAATTTCAGTCATAAATTACCTTTCCTTTCATATTCCGCTTTCGATAACGGAAAACAGTTTTGCGCAGCAATGCGCGTTAAAAAGCTGAAGATTTGGGTTAAAATCAAGCTCGGAGATAAGTTCTCCGACCGCGTCGTACAGCTTTGAAATTATTTTTATGCTCATTTTTTGAGACATCTGCTTCGCCTGCTCGGAAAATGCGCCGTCATCCTTTGCGCCCGAGGAAATCACCGAAGCCTTGGTGAATATTTCGGAGAGCAGGTTAAGAATCTGACCCGCGTCGTCACGCGTTTTAACTGACGAAAAGCGTATCGCGCAGTCGTATTCCCGACCGCCGCAAAGTCCGTTCGCAATCTCAGCCGCGGTTTTAAAAAGCTCGGCGTCCGAGCCGTCCGCACCGTCAATGCACTTCCCGATATTTCCGCCGTAAAGTCCGTAAAGCTCCGCCGCTTTTTCGGCGGGAATGCCGCGTTCGGCGAGCGCGGCAATACATTCGCTGCAGTCTGCACCGTCGACATTCACCAAAGTAACGCGTGAAAGAATAGTTTCGAGGATAGGCGCTTTGCTTTCCGCGGTGAAAATATAACTGTTAAAAGGGAGCGGCTCTTCGATGAACTTCAGAAGCGTATTCTGACAAGCCGCGCTCATTGTATCAAGCTGTTCAAAAACGATTATCCGAAGATCTCCGTCGTTAGGCGCCATAAAGCACTCGGTTATGAAATCGCGCAGCTCGGCGACCTTATATTTTTCCATTTCGCGGAGCGGATATACAACGTCGGGGTGGATATGCTGCTCGATACGGCGGCAGTTTTTGCAGCTCATGCACGGCTCGCCGCCATTTTCGCCGCAAAGCCTGAGCATGGCGGTGTAATCGGCGAGAACGGTTTTTCCCACGCCTTTTTCGCCGCAGAAAAGCAGCGCATGGGGAAATCTCCCCGAACGGCGAAACTGCCCGATTCGCTCAAGCGCAGCCTTTTTTCCGTACAGCTTCATCAGACCTTTTCAAAGCGCTCGATGTCCGTAACGAAAATCGTCGCGCCGCCGACGCTTACCTCAACGGGATAGCTGACGGGGGCGGCGTCCGCGCTGAACGAAGCCGCGCTCGGAACGTACTGCTTGCGCTTTTTGGAGTGGTCGCGGATAATATCAATTATGTTGTCAACCGAGCCGTCCTCGCAGCAGATAAGGAACGTTGTGTTTCCCGCCATGAGAAAGCCGCCCGTAGAAGCGAGCTTTGTGGCAAAAAAGCCGTTTTTCGTCAGCGCGGAGGATACCGCGTGCGAGTCGTCATTGTTGACAATGGCATAGATAAGTTTCATTTTTAATCAGTCCTTCCTGTCAGGAAAAAGTTTTCCGTATACAGTATAGCACAAAACGGAGAAAATGTAAAGTAACTTTAAACGAAAAGCCCGCAGGCGATATACCTGCGGGCATAAGGAAGCGCTGAATAAATTGCGGCACGCATCTTGCTTGCATATTTTCCGTCTTATTGCACGAAAAATCTGTCTGCGCAATCTGCATATCGGATTTAATCAGCGCTTCCTTAATTTGATTTTAACATGGATCGAGCCTGTATAATACGATTTTTACGACATTAAACATGATTTTTTGCCATTGCTGCAAACAGATAAAACTGCGGTTCTCCGAAAAGGGAAAACCGCAGTTTTTGTCATGTTGAAATGTGTTTATCAGCCCTCGTATTCGCTGTACTTGGGCGCATTTGCGATAACGTCGGATTCAAGGTTTGCGGGGAGCTGTTCATAGCGCGCAAATTCCATTGTGAAGAAGCCCATTCCGCGCGTGATCTGACGGATAACCGTTGCGAAGTCGCCTATTTCAGCCATAGGAAGCTCGGCGCTTATCGCCGTCATGCCGTCGCCTGCGGGAGTCATGCCGAGAACCGCACCTCTGCGCTTGTTTACGATACCCATAATGTCACCCGTATTCTCGTCGGGAACGGTTATCGTGAGCGTTTCGATAGGTTCAAGCAGACAAGGCGAAGCCTGCGTAAGTCCGTTTTTGTATGCAAGGTGGGCAGCCATTTTGAACGCCTGTTCAGAGCTGTCTACAGGGTGATAAGAGCCGTCTACAAGCGTAGCTTTCAGGCGTACAACAGGGTATCCCGCGAGAACGCCGTGCTCGATGCTTTCCTGTAAGCCCTTTTCAACAGCAGGGAAGAAGTTCTTCGGAACGCTTCCACCGAATACCTTTTCCTCAAATACAAGATCGTCCGCGTTGCCGGGTTCAAATTCAATTTTAACGTGTCCGTACTGACCGTGACCGCCCGACTGCTTCTTGTGCTTGCCCTCTACGGTGACTTTCTTGCGGATAGTTTCGCGGTAAGCGATTATCGGTTCTTCGAGAACAACGTCAACGCCGAATTTATTTTTCAGTTTCTGGACAGCAACGTCAATGTGCTGTTCGCCAAGACCGCCGATTATGCGCTGATGAGTTTCGTGATTGTGCGTATAGCTGAGGGTCATATCTTCCTCAAGCAGACGGCGTACCGCCGCGCTTATCTTGCCCTCGTCGCCCTTAGCCTTAGCCTTTATCGCCTTAAAATAACAGGGAACAGGGAATTCTATGCGGTCGAGGACGATATCGCTTCCTGCTTCGCAAAGTGTATCGCTCGTGTTCGCATTCAGCTTTGTGAGAGCGATTATGTCACCCGCGTAAGCCTCGATCATTTCCTCCTGCTTCTTACCCTTGAGCGCCGCCATTTTGCCGAATTTCTCGGGTTCGCCTGTGCGCATATTTACGAGATTGCAGCGCGCCGAAAGTGTTCCCGAAATAATTTTTACGAAGCTCATTTTTCCGATAAACTGGTCGGCAACAGTCTTGAAAACAACTGCCGCGAGGGGCTTTGTTTCATCGTATTCGATACCCTCGAGGTCGCGTTCATCGGGAGAGGGCAGCATATAGATTATCGTGTTCAAAAGCATATCCACGCTCGCGAGAGTGTCGCCCGAGCAGCATACGACAGGCGTGATTATACCCTGATCTATGCCGTCGTGCAGACCCTTGATGATCTCGGCTTCTGTGAAGTCCTCGCCCTCGTTTTCAAAGAACTTCATCATAAGTTCCTCATCGGTTTCGGCGATCGCTTCAGCCATTGCCGCGCGCAGACCTTTCAGACGGTTTTCCGACGCGGGCATCGGAACCTCGGTGGGCTTTCCGTTTGCGTCGTATGTATACGCTTTCATCTCAAGCAGGTTTATGTAGCTTTCAACCGTTCCGTATTTGTCAAAAGGAACTACGATAGGGCATATCGTCGGACCGAAGTTCGTTTTAAGCTCTTCGAGACACTTATAGAAGTTGGAATTTTCTTCCTCCATGCGCGTTACAACGAACATGGTCGCTTTTTTATGCTTTCTTGCTTCGCGGTATGCCTTTATTGTACCGACCTGAACGCCGTCCTTAGCGGGAAGAGTTATTATAACGCTTTCCGCCGCGCGCATTCCTTCGTACATTCCGCCGATAAAATCAAACTGACCGGGAGTGTCTATAATATTGATCTTAACGTCCTTCCATTCCGCGTAGGCGATAGAAGTGTTAAGAGAAATTTTACGCTTTATTTCGTCGGGGTCGCTGTCGCAGACTGTGCTTCCCTCGGAGACCTTACCCATGCGCTCGATTCCGCCGCTTACATACATAAGCGCTTCAGCGAGGGAGGTCTTTCCGCTTCCGCCGTGTCCGGCGAGGGCGATATTTCTGATGTTTTTGCATTTATAGGTTTTCATGGCTGTACCATTCCTTTCGTTATGGGGCATTCCGATTCAGCCCGAACGCACCATGGAGATATACGGCGTGGAACATTATCCGAACCCGCCTTGTTTATCATTATACACGATTTTTTTAAAAAAATCTACCTGTTTTTTGTGAAAAATCGGATATGAGTGTAGAAATAAGCAAACAATATTTGTTTATATTGTACAAAAATGGTGATTTTATGGATAAAATGTGTGGATTTTGACTGAAAAAAATCCCGCAGAACGGCTGCGGGAGAAATTTCATAAAATAAAATGTTCACGGCTCGTCAAACACTTCCAGACTTGTGAGCGAACTTATATATTCCTTTACAATACGTTGGTACGAACGGCTGATCGGGATTTGGATATTGCTGCCGAGGATAAGGCGGGTAGGCATATAGGCTGTAATGTATTGGGTGTTGACGATAAAGCTTTTGTGGCAGCGGATAAACGTTTGTGGCAGCCCTTTAACGGTTTCTTCCATAGGCGTGTACGACCTGTAAAGCTGCTCGGGCGAATGGTAAACGGTACAGCGCCCCTCTATGCCTATGTAAATTATTTCGTTCGTCAGCAAGCGGATAGATGTGCGCTGTGTTTTTATCCAGACAGCGCTTTTGTTTTTCTCTATGTGATTGATTTTATCAATCGTTTTCTTCAGAAAATATTTGCTGACAGGTTTAATAAGATATGCGCAGGGGTTAAGTTCGTAACAGTCGAGAAAAGCCTGCTGGATATAAAATTTTCCATAGTCTGTGACGAACACAATGTGGATCTCGCTGTTTATTCTGGCAATTTCCGAGGCTGTGTCTATGCCGTTATAGGTCGTTTTCATTGAGATTTCTATAAAAATCGTTTTTATAGAATGAAACTTATCTTTCTTTATTATGTTGATAAGTCTGGCGGGAGTGCCATTAAAAATGCTTATTGTTTTTTCGTTTATGCCGCATTCTGTCTGAAGCGCCTTTTTTATATTTTCCGCGCTTTCCTGCTCGCTGTCGAATATTATCAGCACTTTACTGTTCTTCCTTTCATTATCATGAGATCCTCCGAAAGTCGTAACACAGACGAGTTTTCTATATGCCCTGTATCGGACGACACAAGGCGCAGAAAATCGCCGTGAACGGATTTTGGGAGAGTTTTTATACGAAAAACAGCTTTTTGCCGTGATAATACTGATTTCTTGAGGCAGATATGTCTATTAAGAAAGAGTATAAGCGATTCGTTTACAGCGGACGAATCGCGGCATAAAAAATACAGCAAAAGTTTATAATTATATTTTATCTTTTTTTCGCTGATTTGTCACTACTTAATTTTGCAAGTTTTGACATAAAACATACCGATTTTGCAATTTCTATTGCTAAGGAAGCGCTGAATAAATCGCGGCACGCATCTTGCTTGCATATTTCCGCCTGATTG
>USOZ01000111.1 GCA_900556525.1 uncultured Oscillospiraceae bacterium
CATTGAAGAAACCATCGGTTTTACGGAAATTCCGTCGGTAAACGCGAGAACGGTGACCTCGGGGCCTGTCATAAATTCTTCAATAACGATCTCGCTGCCGCTTTTGCCGAACTTTCCGCCGATAAGCATGGATTCGATCGCTTCTTTCGCTTCGGCGAAGTCCTTTGCGATAATAACGCCCTTTCCGAGCGCAAGTCCATCGCACTTTATGACTGCGGGATAGCTGTTCTGCGACTTGACATATTCGATAGCCGCGTTCGCGTCGGTGAAAACCTCATACCCTGCGGTGGGTATGCCGTATTTCTTCATAAGTCCCTTTGAAAAAACCTTGCTGCCTTCGAGAATTGCCGCATTCGCGCGCGGTCCGAAGGTTTTAAAGCCGTTTTTGTTCAGCTCGTCGACCATGCCCATAACGAGCGGGTCATCGGGCGCTACGAAAACGTAGTCGGGATTCAGCTTTTTCGTGAGGGAAACGATACCCTCAATGTCCGTAGCCTTAACGGGGAAGCACTCCGCGAGCGCGGAAATCCCGCCGTTTCCGGGAGCGGCATATATTTTTTCGACTCTCGGCGATTTTGAAAGCGCGTGTACAACTGCGTGTTCACGGCCGCCGCCGCCTACAACCAGAATATTCATGAATTTTCTCCTTTTACTTGTCACATTGTGTGAGCGTTCCGCTTTTTATCTCGCTTTGAACCTTTTTTAGGATTATCGCCGCAGCCGCAATGTTCACGGCGGGAATACAGGACAGAACGGAAAGCGCGACCGCCTTGTCGGAATTTTTGTACAGTTCGCGGACGCTGCGCAAAAGCCCGTTTATGAGCATTATTTCCCCGCAGATCAGCCTGCATATGCCCGTTGCCGTCAGAACGATGCTGATAATAGCGCTTATTGCGCCGAAAATGAAGTTAAATCCCATTGTCGCGATAGTCGCCGCGCGCAGCGTTTCTCCCTCAAGTCCCCAAAACAGGGAATTCGCAGAATGAAGCGCCGCCATGCCGCTCACCGACGAAATAATCCCCCACGTCGAAGCGACAAGTCCCGACGCGGTAAGCCTGCGGCAGCCGACGAGCCGCTCCGCGCTTTCGCTGTAATTTTTCCTGAAAGAAAGCGGGTCGGACGGCGCGATATTCTGATAAATAAATATCAGCAGGCAGCCTATAGTTCCGATAACGTCGGCTATCAAAAGGAAGCTCGGCGCACCTAAAAATATCCCGAGCGTGGAAACCGCCGAACTCGGCAGCAGCATTACGTTCACGAGCATTGCCCAAAGGCTTGAAAGCCGCGATTTTTTAAGGAAATGCAGCGTAAGCGCGACCGCGCAGAAGATTATTGCGAGCATGGCGAAAGATTAGTGGTGGAACAGGCGAATACCCGTAAACGCCATTGTCATGCCGTATTTGTTGCAGGTTTCGATAACGTTGTCGTCGCGGATAGAGCCGCCGGGCTGAGCGATATACTTAACGCCGCTCTTGTGCGCGCGTTCAATATTGTCGCCGAACGGGAAGAACGCGTCTGAGCCGAGCGAAACATTTTTCATGGTATCGAGCCATACACGCTTTTCCTCGCGCGTGAAAACAGGGGGCTTAACTTTAAAGATCTTCTCCCAGGCGCCGTCCGCAAGAACGTCCATATAATCCTCGCCTATATAGAGGTCGATAGCGTTGTCGCGGTCTGCGCGGCGAATGTCGTCAACGAACTGTAAGCCGAGAACTTGCGGGGACTGGCGAAGATACCAGTTGTCCGCTTTCTGACCCGCGAGGCGTGTGCAGTGGATACGCGACTGCTGACCTGCGCCGATACCGATAGCCTGACCGCCGCAAGCGTACGCTACGGAGTTGGACTGGGTATATTTAAGCGTGATGAGCGCGATCGCAAGGTCAATTTTAGCGTTTTCGGGGAGATCCTTGCTTTCGGTAACGATATTCGAGAAAAGCTCGTCGTTTATAACAAGCTCGTTTCTGCCCTGTTCAAAGGTAATTCCGAACACCTGCTTGCGCTCGATAGGCGCGGGAACGTAGTTTTCGTCGATTTTTATGATATTGTATGTACCCTTGCGCTTGGACTTGAGGATTTCAAGCGCGTCCGCGTCATATCCGGGAGCGATAACGCCGTCGGAGACCTCGCGCTGTATCATCTTCGCGGTCGAAGCGTCGCAGACGTCCGAAAGCGCGATAAAATCGCCGTAGGAGGACATTCTGTCCGCGCCTCTCGCTCTTGCATATGCGCAGGCAAGCGGCGAAAGCTCGCCGAGGTCGTCTACCCAGTAGATTTTTTTGAGAGTATCGCTGAGCGGAAGACCTACCGCCGCGCCTGCGGGAGAAACGTGCTTAAAAGAGGTCGCAGCGGGAAGCCCCGTCGCCTTTTTAAGCTCCTTTACGAGCTGCCAGCCGTTGAAAGCGTCCATGAAATTGATATAGCCGGGCTTTCCGTTAAGGACTTCGATAGGGAGGTCGCCGCCGTTTTCCATAAAAATACGCGAAGGCTTCTGGTTCGGGTTACAACCGTACTTGAGTTCGAGTTCGTTCATGATAATATCCTTTCGTGTCGGTGATCAGACGTTTTTGTTCACTATGCGGCTTTCGTACTTTCCGCTTTCGAGGTCGATATATCTTGTGAAAAGCGAAACCTTGTTTTCGGAATTGAGATTGTTCCAGACAAGCTCCGTGAAAGCGTCAATATCCGCGTCGGGGAGAGCTATCTTTTTGGGTTCACCGTTAAAGCTCGGGAGAGGATTTCCCTCCGCCGCATAGGTGTGGATAAAGCGCGCAGTTCCGTTCTGGGGATTGCTATACGCAAATGTGCTGCGTATGCAGCTTTCGGCGTTGCCGTCGTCGCTCTTGAGAATTGACATTGCGAAATTGAAGCCGCCGTCCTCGAGGTGAAGTATTCCCGAAATTCTGGGAGTGTAATTCGGCTTATCGTCCTCAAATTCGCGGGTGCGCAGCGACTGTTCAAAGGTCATCTGCTTGTCCATAAGCTCATAGATAGTGTCCGTCTGATCGCCGTTGGTAACGATAGTCTTATTTCCGAGAACACGCACGGGTGCATATATAATAAGGTGCGGGTCGGTCATTTTCGACTCGTCGAAAGCCTGCGTGCGGATACCTTCGCCGTCCTCGATAAACACGCGGTTGCGGCTGTTTTCGCTTCTGCCCATGATGAAATAGGCGATTACCGCCTTTTTTCCGTCGGGAGATTTTCCGATAACGATTCCTCTGCCGTGGTAGGCGAGGGAATTAAGCTCTTCAGCGATATTCTTCATTTTAACTGCTCCTTTCAAAACCGTGTCATTCTTCCACTCTTGCAATGCCGTTTTCGACGGTTATTTTCCCGTCGCAGAACAGCCGCACCGCCTGCGGGAGTATCTTCCATTCCGCCTGCTCCATAATGCGCTTCTGGAGCGTTTCGGGAGTATCTCCCTGCTCCACTGCGACTGCCTTTTGCAGGATTATCGGGCCTCCGTCACATTCTTCGGTCACGAAATGCACGGTCGCGCCGCTCAGCTTAACGCCCTTTGCGAGCGCAGCTTCGTGGACGTGCAGCCCGTAAAAGCCTTTTCCGCAGAACGACGGAATAAGCGCGGGGTGAACGTTTATCATTTTATACGGGAACGCGCGGCAGACCTGTTCGTCGAGAATTGTCATAAATCCCGCGTAAACGACAAGGTCGGCGTTCTCCGCTTTAAGCGCTTCGCACATTGCCTTACTGTAAGCGGCAACGTCCGCATAATCCTTACGCGCGAGGACAAGCGTTTTTATCCCGTTGTTTTTCGCGCGTTCAAGCGCGTATGCGTCGGGCTTTGACGCGATAACGCAGGTTATTTTTCCCGCGCCGAGTTCTCCGCGCTTTTCTGCGTCGATAAGCGCCTGTAAATTCGTTCCGCCGCCCGAAACGAGTACGACAATATTTTTCATGCCGCCACCTTATTCGATAACGATTCCGACGTCGCCCTTACGGATAACGCCGATCTCATAAGCGGGAACGTCATGCGCTTTGAGGGTCTCGATCGCCTTTTCCTTGTCCTTTGCGGGAACAACGACCGACATACCGATACCCATATTGAAAGTATTGTACATATCGTGTTCGGAAATTCCGCCCTTTTCCTGTAAATATTTGAAAATGTACGGCACTTCGTAGCTGTTCTTGTTTATTACAGCGGTGTATCCGTCGGGGATAGAGCGCGGGATATTTTCGTTGAAGCCGCCGCCCGTGATATGGCTCACCGCCTTTACGTCAACCTTTTCGATAAGGTCGAGCAGTGGCTTTACATAAATTCTTGTAGGCGCGAGAAGCGTTTCGCCGAGGGTTCTTCCGTCGGGGAGCTTTTCCGTGAGTACTTCGCGGCTGTTTATGTCGAAAACCTTTCTCACGAGGGAGAAGCCGTTCGAGTGAACCCCTGTCGAAGCGAGTCCGATAATAGCGTCGCCCTCCGCAACGGTCGAGTTGTCGATAATTTTCTTTTTGTCTACAACGCCTGTGCAGTAGCCCGCAATATCATATTCGTCGTCGGGCATCATGCCGGGGTGTTCGGCGGTTTCGCCGCCGATAAGCGCGCAGCCGGACTGAACGCAGCCCTCCGCAACGCCGCTTACGATCTCAGCGATCTTTTCGGGGATATTTCTTCCGCAGGCGATATAATCGAGGAAGAAAAGCGGCTTTGCGCCGCAGCAGATAATGTCGTTCACGCACATTGCAACGGCGTCGATACCGATAGTGTCGTGCTTGTCGAGCAGGAAAGCGAGCTTTAGCTTCGTGCCTACGCCGTCTGTACCCGAAACGAGAACGGGTTCGTCCATTCCCGCAATGTCAAGCTGAAAAAGTCCGCCGAAGCCGCCTATTCCCGTAAGAACTCCGGGGATATTCGTGCGCTCAACGTGTTTTTTCATCAGCTTTACAGATTCATAGCCCGCGGTCACGTCAACGCCCGCCGCCTTATAGCTTTCCGAGAAACTGTTCTTCATATTTTAAAGTTCCTTTCGTGTAATTATTCTTCGCCGTTCCAGCAGTAGGTGCAGAGATTTTCGCCGGAAAGTCCGATAGCTCGGATAGTTCCGGGCAGGGACTGAAATTCGAGAGAAGTGAGCTTTAAGCGGCGGCATATCTCGTCGCGGAGAAGTCTTCCGCGTTCGGTTTCGGAATTTGAATATTCCTCGATATACTTCGCGCCGTTTTCGCCTTCGTTTTCAAAGATTATGCGGCGAGCGATAAGCTCCATTTCGGAGGTGCTGCGCGAAAAGTTCAGGTATTTACAGCCGTACATTATCGGCGGACAGGCAGAGCGCATATGCACTTCTTTTGCGCCGTTTTCATAAAGAAATTCGACCGTTTCGCGCATTTGCGTACCTCTTACGATACTGTCGTCAACGAACAGCAGCCGCTTTCCCTCGATAAGCTCATGCACGGGGATAAGCTTCATTTTCGCGACCTGATTGCGCATGGACTGGTTCTGCGGCATAAAGCTGCGCGGCCAGGTGGGGGTGTACTTTATAAAAGGACGCGCGAACGGTATACCGCTGCGGTTAGCGTATCCTATAGCGTGCGGCGTTCCCGAATCGGGTATCCCGCAGATATAGTCAACGTCGGGCAGCCGTCCGTTTTTCATGTCCGTTTCTGCCATTATTTCACCGTTTCTGGTGCGCATAGTTTCAACCGTTACGCCCTCGTAGACCGCCGTAGGGTAGCCGTAATACGTCCACATAAACGAGCATATCTTCATCTTGTCGGTTCCCGCCGCGAGAACGCGGCATTCGTCGGGGGTAAGCATAACGATTTCGCCCGCTTTAAGCTCCTTGTATGTAGAGTAGCCGAGTTTCTGATATGCGAACGATTCGAGCGAAAGGCAGTAGCCGTCGTTGCGCTTTCCTATGAGTATCGGCAGACGGCCGTTCTTGTCGCGCGCGGCGATTATGCCGTCTTTCGTGAGGATAACGAGTGACATTGTCCCCTCGATCTTCTCCTGCGCGTAGCGTATGCCCTCGGCAAAATCGTTTTTCTGCGCGATGAGCGCGCCGATAAGCGCACCTGAATTTATGTTTCCGCTGGTCATTGCTTCAAAGTTTGCGCAGCCGCCGTCGAGCAGCTCTTTTGAAAGCTCGTCCGCGTTGCTGATAATGCCGACGCTGCAAATCGCGTAAAGCCCGAGCTTTGACGTGACAAGTATCGGCTGAGGGTCAGTGTCGCTTATGCAGCCGATGCAGGACCTGCCTCTCATGGTGTCGCATACACCCTCAAATTTTGTTCTGAAAGGTGAGTTCTCTATATTGTGAATTTCCCTCTGAAA
>USOZ01000112.1 GCA_900556525.1 uncultured Oscillospiraceae bacterium
AATGGCGGAAAATATGCAAGCAAGATGCGTGCCGCGATTTATTCAGTGCTTCCCTTGAACTGCGCGTCGGCAAGCTCAGACCAGTCGGCGGACATCTCGGGGATAACGGTAGTGTTGTAGATTATGCCTACCGCGGAAGCGCTGTAGCCGAAAAGCATACTGTCGCTGTCGTTCCAGCCCTCTACCGCCTTGTCGGCATTTTCGGGAGTGTAAGGCATAATTTTTCCGTCGGCTTTCATCGAAAGTCCGTCAGACCACGAAGCAAGAATAACCCCGTCGGCTACGGGGTTTGCAGCCTCCGCTTCAAGTCGGGCGAGTATCTCTCCGGTTGTTCCCTGAAATGTTCGACCTGAACGCCTGTTTTTTCTTGGAAGCCTGCCGCGATTTTATCGGCAAGACCTGTGGGGGAGGGCATATACACCGTTACCTTGCCGCTGAGGGAAACGTTTTCCTCTGCTGCGCTTGTTTCGTCGGCGGAAGTTTCGGATTCGTTTTTGTCAGCCGCAGTTGTCGTTGTCTGCTCGGTCTTTTTGGAAGTTTCGGCGGCGGGAGCATTTCCGCTGTTTGAACACGCCGCAAAGCTGAGGCATATTAAGCCTGCTGTGATTGCTGAAATAATACGTCTGTTTTTCATTTTGTTTGTCCTTTCTTTTAGAGGTGACCTTTATTCAGAATGTTATCATATCTGACTGATTTATGTAAATGGGAACGTCTGTACCCACTTGCATTCTGTCTGGGGACAAGAATGTCCACAAATATTTATCATGCTTTAGCTGAACCTGATACACACCGCCGAGAAACTGCACCGAAACGGCTTTCACGATAAATTTTTCGGCTGAGTTCAGAAAAGTCAGCCTTGCCTTTTCGGGACGGAACATTCTCCGTTCGTTTACCCAGTTCGATGAGCCGATAAATCTGGCTACAAAAGGGGTGGACGGATTTGAATAAACTGTCTCAGGATTGCTGTACTGCTCAATGTTCCCGCCGTTCAGCACCGCGATTTTATCGCTCATGCTCATAGCCTCAGTCTGGTCGTGGGTAACGAAGACAGCCGTTATTCCGAGACGGGTTATAAGCTCTTTAAGTTCCGTGCGCATTTCCTCGCGCAGCAAAGCGTCGAGAGCCGAAAGCGGTTCGTCGAAAAGAATACATTCAGGCTCAATAACAATGGCTCTTGCAAAAGCCACTCTCTGCTGCTGACCTCCGGAAAGCTGATGAGGATAACGCCCCGCAAAATAGTCAAGCTGAACAGCGTGAAGCGCATTTTTTACCTTTTCGCCGAGATTTTTTGTGTTATGCGCGGCTCTCAGTCCGAAAGCGACATTCTCGTAAACGCTCATGTGTGGTCAAAGCGCAAAGTCCTGAAAAACGAATCCAAGACCGCGTTTTTCCGGCGGCACATTTATTTTATCTTCGGAAGAAAAAACGCACCTGTCGTCGAAATAAATTTTCCCTCGCAGGATATGTAAAGCCCGCTATTTTTTTGAAGTAAAACTTTGGAAATATTTTTGGTGGACAAATTTGCTTTATCTGTTTCCGAATATCAAAATTTTTGCATTAAAAGAATAAAAATCCCGCTTCGGCAGATAATATTGCTAAGAAAGCGCAAAAACGGGCGTTTTCACTTCAATATTTTGCAGGAAAGGAATTTAATATATGAAAGCAACCGGAATTGTCAGACGAATCGACGACCTCGGGCGTGTCGTTATACCTAAGGAAATAAGAAGAACAATGCGTATCCGCGAGGGCGACCCGCTGCTGAATACATTGATACAGTCGGAAGTGCTTGCAACAGCGCTGGATAAGACGGTCGGGAAAGCGTGATTACATAACGTTATAAAGATAATGCAGAAAAAATCCAAAATCCCAAGAATTATCTTTTAGCGAGTGTAAATATCGCGGCTGACAATTATTGAAAAGTACAGCAAAATGAAAAATGATTTTGAAAAGTCGTGAATTTACCGACAAATTTCTATTGAAAAGTCATTACGGAGGTGCTTTTTATGTTATACCGCAAGATTGAAAAGGTGATTGAAGCTCATCTGAAATCCGATTCAAAGAAAATTCTTCTGATAGACGGCGCGCGTCAGATCGGCAAGACGTACATTATCCATTACGTCTGAGAAAAGCTTTTTGAAAACTTTATTGAAATAAACATGGTCGAGGATTCTCTCGGCGCACGTCTTTTTGCAAACACAAAATCTATCGAAGATTTCTACCTTCAGGTAAGTATGCTCTTCGGCGGAAAGATGAAAGAAAAGGACAATACGCTGATATTTATTGATGAAATTCAGGCTTACCCTCATCTTCTAACTCTCCTGAAATTTTTATCGCAGGACAACAAGTTCACATATATCGCAAGCGGTTCTCTGCTTGGCGTTATTATGTTTTTTTAATGCAGAGTCGGTAACATTCTGAAAATAGAAATATGCACTGCATGAGTTCCTATCGCTCCCAATTCTATTGACAATCGGAAAAAGAAGATGTATAATGTAAAAAGTATAAATTTGCCTGACTTTGGCAAAAAAACACAATCAGTTTGTGCGTGAACAGGAGGATTTATAATGGCAAAGAAGCTTATAAAAACAATAGCATTGGATCTGACCGTATTTGCTATGCTTATGGCGGCGCTGCTGTTTTTTCCGAACGGGATATTCAGCGGCTTTGACATAGCGGCAAGCGCGGCAGCTTTTTCCGGCGGCGATGGCTCGTCAGGCAACCCGTATAGGATATCGACAGCCGACGATCTTGCTGCTATTGCGCAGCAGATAAACAGCGGCAATACGCACTATAAAGACGAGTATTTCAAGCTTTCCCGAAACATCGACCTTGGAGGCATGGAGTGGACGCCGATAGGAAAAAATGATTCAACCTATTGGTTTCAAGGTAATTTTGACGGCGGCAGCTATACGATATCTAACCTTACGATAACCCAAGAGACAGGTGAAGGATTTTTGGGATTGTTTGGCTGCAACAGCGGCACTATCCGGAATCTTTATATTGAAAATGTGAAGATTATTACTGCCAAATATGGCACATATCCTGCGGGCGCAGTGTGTGGGATAAACAGTAATGGCGGCATGATTGAAAAATGCGGCGTAGACAGTGGAACTATTGTAGATGACATATCTTATTATAATATTGGCGGCGTCTGCGGCGTAAATCACGGCACTGTATCCCAATGCTATAATAAAGCGAATTTAACAGCAAAGAACGGCAAAGTCGCAGGAATATCCGGTGCGAACTATCAGGGCACAATCGAAAACTGCTATAACGCCGGAACTATTACTCAAACAGGAACGAATGCGAATAATTATTTAGCGGGTGGAATATGCAGCGATAACGGTTCAAGCAAAATTGAGAATTGCCTGAACTTTGGCAAGGTGACAAGTGCAAACGGCACAAGTTATGGCTCCGGCGATGGCGGAACGGTGAATCATTTCTACTATGACATAGATGTGTGCGGCTCGCTTGACGGTACCGGTGCCGGCAAAACCACTGCACAGCTTTGCAGCGGCTCGTTGCCGTACTCTACTTTCGACAGCTCTATTTGGGAGGTGGGAAGCAGCAGCGAAGTCAAAAAAGGCAGATTAAAGACGGTAAAATATACTTATCCGAGCCTTAAAGGCGTTGGAACTGCTGTGACAGTAGGCGGCAAACAGACATACGATTTCAGCCTTACAGCTGACGGTACGACCTATGAGGAATTTACTCCTATCACCACGGCAGAAGAGTTCATGGCAATTGGAAATAACGATGATTCCCGCGCTAAAAACTATGTCCTTATGAACAATATTAACTTCAAGGGCGCGGAAATTGACCCGATAGGCAAACAATTTGAATCGTTCATGGGCAAATTCAGCGGCAACGGACATACCATCAGCAATTTCACGATAAACAAGTCGAGTGACGATTGTGTAGGTCTGTTCGGCTATAACAACGGCACAATTATGAACCTCGCAGTTGAGGGCGGCAATGTTACCGGGGGCAGTTATGTCGGCGGTATCTGCGGAGAAAACGAAGACACAATATACGCCTGCTCCTTTGATGGAACGGTGAGCGGAAATAACTCTGTCGGCGGTATCTGCGGACAAAATGAATATTCCGGTGAAATAAGTAATTGTTTCAATTCTGGCAACGTCAACGGCTCAGTTAATGTGGGCGGCGTTTGCGGATTGCAGAACGGGCGCTCATCAATTTCATATTGCATAAGCGTAGGAACCGTCACGGGAGTCGGATACGTTGGCGGTGTGCTCGGAGAAAATCAGGGCAGCAGCGCTACCATAAACTATTGCTATTTCGACAACTCAGTTTGCAAATTGGAAAATGAATTATCGGTTGGCAATATGAACTTGGTCGAGTCATCGAAATTATATGTCAACCGCTCAGACACAGGCGCGCTGCGCGTTAATAGCACTATTCTTGATAACTTTAATACCGGTGAAACAGTTTGGGAGACAGGTTCAATTCCTACTGAAGTAACAGACGTAGACGGCAGATTCGGCAAGAAAACATATACATACATTCACCTTAAGGACATTGGCAAAGCGAAATCCATATATGTATCCGTCTATAACTTCTCCGCAAACGTCAATAACCCCGACTGGAAAACATATGCTCCTATAAGTACAGCGGCGGAGTTCCGGAAAATCACTGACCTGAGCCAGAACTACGTTCTTATGAACGATATTGACTTCAAAAACGCGGCAGTTACCCCGATAGGTAAAGGCTATGCGTTCTATGGCAAATTCAGCGGCGACGGTCACACCATAAGCAATTTCAATATAAACTCCAGCAGCGACAATGTCGGTCTGTTTGAAAAAATTGACACAAACGGCATGGTTATGAACCTCGGCGTTGTTGGCGGTAAGGTTAACGGCAGCAACAATGTCGGCACTATCTGCGGACAAAGTAAAGGCATGATTGTCAATTGCTATGTCTTTGCTGATGTTGAGGCAACAGGCGGCTATGCAGGCGGAATTTGCGGTCAAAATACAGCAACGATAAGAAACTGCTATTTTGTTGGGACGGTCACCGCTAATAACAATGTTTCTCCGATAGCCGCAGGCAGCGGTTCTATCCCAAACTGCTATTACAACAAAGATCTTTTCGCAGGCGAGTATAGCGTTATCGGTCTTACCACTCAAGGGATGACTAGTGGTGACGCGCTCAATTATTTTATGAGCGGCTTTGATTCGTTCCTGACGAAAAAGACCAACGACAAGGGCGCAAACGGCAGCGGAACGGCGTATTATCCCTCGTTCTCCAACTCAAATGTTACACCGAGCGTTACATATACGACAGCGCTTGAATTTAAGAAATTATCGCCGAATAAGCCTGTTATAGGCGACGATATCGTGTTTGAAGGCTCGATGAAAATCAGTTTCGCTAACGGCGGTTCGGCTAACTATATCAATACGGATCAATTTGCAATAAGAATAGGCGAAAAGAACGTTGTTGAAGGCGGCGAATTTACAAAAGATGTTGATAAAATGACGTTCAGCGCAACATATAAAACTGCCGCAGCGGGCAAAATTATGTTTACCCTTGTTTATGATAACCTAAATTGCGCATATGTAAATGGTGAATTGACGAAAGACCTCGAGGTCGAAGTCGAGAAAAAGACGCTCACCGCGGATGATTTCACATTCAGCGCTCCGACCGACCTTGTCTTTGACAACACGGCAAAGGCAGCGACGGTAACTACCGACGTAGCTGACGTTGGCGAAATCACGGTTAATTACTATAAAGACGGCGTTATAGCAGACCCTGTAAACGCGGGTACATACACGGTAAAAATCAACGTTGCCGAGAGCGACGTTTACAATGCAGCCGACGACCTCACAGCGGCAGACTGGGAGTTCACTATCGCCAAGGGAACACAGAATATAGATGTTCCTGCGGTGTATACGCTTACCTATGGTGAAACAGGGAAAATCACAGCCGCGACAGACGGCGACGGCGCACTTTCTTATGCGGTTACAGACGGTTTCAGTATAATAAATGCAGCTGCCGACGGAACAATTAAGGCTCTGAGAGCAGGAGAAGCGACAGTCGAAGTTACAGCGGCTGAAACGGAAAATTGTAAGCAGGCATCAAAGACTGTCAGCATTATCGTAAACAAGGCGGCTGTAGCAATAACCGCAAAGAGCTACACAATAAAGGTCGGCAACGCGCTCCCGACATTCGAGTACACGGCTGCGGGGCTGGTAACATCACTTGCCGTAATAGTCTGCACATCCTTGC
>USOZ01000113.1 GCA_900556525.1 uncultured Oscillospiraceae bacterium
CAGTTATACCAACGGAGGTCGCCGTCATTATCGTGCCGATAAACAGCGCGCGGTAAAACTCGTCCGAACCGACCGCGCCGAATCCGTAATAACAGCCGTACAGCAGAAATCCGCCGAAAAGCGGCACAGCTACGCCGATGACCGCGACAAGCAGCGCTTTAGGGCCGGTTTTTAGGAGCTGCTTCATATTTGTTTCAAGTCCCGCGCCGAACATCAGCAAAACAACGCCTATCTCAGCCATTCCCGCGAGAAAATCCGACTGCGCGACCCAACCGAGGCAGCACGGTCCGATTATAAGTCCTGCAAGAATTTCGCCGACGACCTGCGGCGCTTTCAGTTTCTTTGCCGCAAGTCCGCAGAGCTTTGCCGCAAGAATTATTATCGCAAGATCCTTAAAAAAATCAATGGTATTCATTATCTCTCTTCTTTCCGTTCTTTTTTGCACATATAAGTATAGTATTTTTCGGCGGGTTTTGCAACATTTTTTTAAAAAATTTTCACTTTTTCTCCGTTTTTCACGCTTTTGGGCGTAAGTCGGAGTAATTTTTTTACAATTTGGACAGCGTAAAAAAAATCATGTTCTATGTATTGACAAGTGCAAATAAATGTGCTATACTCAAACTGTACTAGATGATATAGTACAGTTAAAACACAAAGGAGGCTGATAACTTGTTTGCCATGCAGCTTGAGGGCGGAGCGTCGATTTGCGAACAGCTCTGCGACCGCATTACAGGGCTTATCTTCAACGGTACAATGGAAGAGAACGAAAAGCTGCCCGCCGTGCGCGAGGTCGCAAAATCGCTCGGAATAAACCCGAATACGGTTCAAAAAGCCTACGCGCAGCTTGAACAGCGCGGGCTGATCTATTCTATCCCCGCCAAGGGCAGCTATGTCGCCGGGCGCGAGGCAACCACGGAAATAATCCGCGGGCAGCTCATCTCCGCAGTTGAAAAGACGCTTCGCGACGCTTTTTCTGCGGGGATCGAAAAAGACGAAATAATCGGCTTGATTGAAAAAATCGAAGAGGGGGAACAATCGTGATTGAAATTCAGAAAATCAGTCTTAACTTCGACGGACAGCAGGTTCTCGATGAGGTAAGCCTGACCGTTCCCGAAGGACGGGCGTTCGGTCTGCTCGGCTCGAACGGCGCGGGAAAATCCACGCTCCTGCGCGTGCTTTCGGGGATATATAAGCCCGACTGCGGAACTGTCAGAATAGACGGCGATAACGTCTGGGACAATGTAAAAACAAAAGAAAAAATCTGCTTTGTAAACGACGAAACGATACAGTTTTCGGCAATGACGCTTCTGAAGCTGAAAAATTACTATAAGCGTTTTTATTCCACATTTTCGGAGGAGAAATTCGAGAAGCTGCACAGCGTTCTCAATCTTCCGATGAACAAGCGGCTTTCGAGCTTTTCAAAGGGCATGAAGCGGCAGGCGGTCGTTATCTGCGCGCTTGCGTGCTGTACGAAATACATTTTTCTCGACGAAGCATTCGACGGACTTGACCCGACAATGCGCATAATCGTCAAAAACATGATGATCGACGCAATGCTCGACAACGGAACAAGCGTTATCCTCTCGTCGCACAATCTCAAGGAAATCGAGGAATTCTGTGACACAGCGGCGCTGCTTCACAACGGGAAAATCGTGTTCTGCCGCGAGCTTGACAGCGTTATGGGAAATGTACGGAAGATACAAACCTCTTTCGGCGCGCCGTGTTCAAAGGAAGATTTCCCCGAGCTTGAAATACTTCACCTTGAAACGAACGGAAGCGTAGTGCAGATAATCGCAAAGGGCAGCGAGGACGAGATACGCGCAGCGATAGAAAAGCACAACCCGAAATTCCTCGACCTTGTCCCGCTTACGCTCGACGAAATATTTATCTATGAAATGGAGGGCATGGGCTATGACGCAGCAGCGCTCTGAAAAAACGAATTATGCGCTTAAATATTTCACTTATCAGCTCGGCAGGCTGAAAAGCTGCATAATTTTTTCGACGATATTCTCGTTCCTGTTTTTCCCGATGATAATGATCTCACAGGGCAGGTCGGTATCGATTTCCATTGAAACAGCGGCGATAATTCTTTCGATAATATCCTTTGTGGGACTTGTCGCGGTGACATTTATCGCTCCGCTTACCGCAATGAAGCACCTTTATACAAGAACGAGCGCGGACAATATCCTTTCTCTCCCGCTCACTGCGGCGCAGCGCTTTATCGGTGATATATGCGCGGGCTTCGGGGCGTTCGCGGTTCCTTTCGCGCTTTCAATTCCCGTTACATACGTCGCCAAAAAAATCTCGGACGCGAGCATGGAGTTCAACATTGTTTTTCTGGCGCTTGCGCTGCTGCTTATGTTCGCGGCGTTCAACACCATGCTCACGATATGCTGCGGACGGCTCACGGAGGCTATTCTCTATCCTATCGCGCTTAACTTCGCAGTGCCGCTTTTCACAATTCTCGGCACATATATCTCCTACGTCAATGCTTTCGGGCTTAACAGCGGATACGATATGTCAGGCACAACAGGATTTTTACAAGCGCTCATGGGCTTTCTCGGTTATGTTATCGCGGTGACCTCGCCGATAGGCTGTCTTTTTGAAGCGCTGGCGTTTGAACTGTCGATACCGATAATTATTGCGCTGATAATGACGGTCGTTATGCTTGTGATAGCGTTTATTCTGTACAAAAAGCGCCCTGCGCACAGAATAGGTCAGCCGTTCGTTTTCAGACCCGTTTTCACAATATCCTCAGCGCTCGTCATCCTCGGAACTATCACGACATATATCGCCTTAATGTTCATATTAAACGGCGAGGAAACACCCGACTTTGTCGTAAACGGCGTTGTTGCCGCAGTCATTGCGCTTATCCTCCTGCTTATAATGGAACTGATAAACTATAAGCGGATAAAAAATGTGCTGAAATTTATTCTGAAATACGCCGCAATGACTATCGGCGGGCTTGCGCTCTGTTTTATCCTGTACAAGGGCGAGGGCTTCGGAATAACCTCGTATATCCCCGACGAAAGCGATATTGAATATGTTAGAATTTATCAGTACTACGAAGGCGGAACAAGAAGCGCGGTCGTAAAAGGCAATACGGACTCCTCAAAAATGATTACCGAGATGCACAAAAATAAAATAGATAATCGTTCGGTTTCAAACGGAATGGGCGATGAAACGATCTACATTGAATATTACCTCCGAAACGGTCAGTATGTTTCACGCTGCTATGCGAGCGAACCCGACAGCTTCTGGGAGGAAATGTACGCGACCGAGGGTTATCGCCTCGATAAGCTGAATACGATAGCTCTATACGGAAAGAAGGATATCACGCTTGCTATAAGCGATGTCAGATCCTCGGAAGAAATCAAGTATGCGTTCGCGCTCGAAAATGAACATAACAGCAATATAAAATACATTTTCGTAGAAGACGCTAATATGGGAGCGCTTACCTCCGCTCTTGAAGCGGATCTGTCCGCCGATGATTTGTACGGCAGACACAACGACGCGGCAATAGGCACGCTCCGTATCGCAAACGTCACCACCGAAAGCAGCGCAAATATTTCGCAGAAACAGCTTAACTACACGATAGCCAGAATAAACATATACAAAAGCTACACGAACACCTGCGCATACCTTAGCAGCTTCGGGAAGCTCCCGACAGCCAATGAGGCGGCGACGGAAGCGATAAAGAGCAGCTCCGCGCGGTCGGTTATGAGAGTTCCCAAAGGGCAGAACAAATGGATAAGCCCCGACAGCGAAATGATACTGGTCTACGACCAGGAATTCAAGGAGCTTCTCTCGAACGAGGTAATGTACACAAAGCAGAACGACGGCGAATATAATTATTACCTTGTTCTGGGTGTGGACTACCGCTTCTCGCCTGTTATAAGCTATGATTATCACAATTATGAGTACAGCGAAGAACAGCTTGAAAATTTCAGATCGGCGGGTCTGGCGCAGCCGGAAGTCGTATTCGACGAGCATTACATAAGCTCGGTTTGCGGCGTGGATACTGCGGGCATCGACGATATCTACGCTCTGATAAATGAAGAAATGTACGATAAACTCGATGAAATGTTCTCATCAAGATACGTTATAAAGTCTCTTCCCTGACAATATAGATCTATTCACAGAACAGCTCCCATGCACTATGCACGGGAGCTGTCCTGTTGTATATTTGGAGATGAAATGAAGGGTGGCTTATACTTAATCGGTTATAATCTTGCATATAGGGGTTATACGAAGATTTTTTGTCTATAGTTTTATTGGTGATTGGTATTATTCTTTTACAGAACCCGTAACGAGGTTGCTGTAAATCGACTTCTGCAAAACGAGGAAGAGTATAAGCGACGGGATTATACATATGATAACGCCCGCGAAAATTATCTCCCACTTCGCGCCGTAAGGTCCGATAAAATTGTACAGCGCCGTTGAAACAACGTTGTGTTCCGCGCTCGGCATATAAAGGTTGGCGGTGTAGAAGTCGTTGTAAATTCCTACGAATTTTATTACAAGAACGGTCGCTATCGCCGGACGAAGCATGGGCAAAATAATGCTCCAGTAAACGCGCGGATATGAGCAGCCGTCGAGAATAGCGCTTTCGTCGAGCGAAACCGAAATGTTATCGAGGAACTGAATGAAAATATAGATAGAAACAATGTCCGTACCGATATAAAGCACGCAGGGTGCGGCGAGCGAGTCGAAAAGACCGAGCGCGTTTACTATCTGAAAAACCGTTACCTGCATCGAGATATTCGGCAGAAGCGCCGCGAAAAGGAACACGAACTTGACCGCGCGCGTGAACATCATCTTAAAACGCTGGAGAACGAATGCCGTCATTGTGCCCGTGATTATCGTTCCCGCGCAGGAAACAACGAGGATTATCGCCGTATTCGCCAAACCGCGGAGGACGTTTCCGTTAATGAACGCAATTTTGAAGTTCTCAAACTGCGGAACTGCGGGAAGCCGGAAAACGTTTGTCCCGATATATTCTTCGTGCGTCTTGAACGCGCCGATCAGCACAACGAGCAGGGGGATTATAACGATAAGGCAGCAGGCGATAAGGAACACATATTTCAGTATTTTTATGATTATTTTTACTGCCATAGGCGTTTCGCGGAATCTGTAATCGCTCAGATTAAATTCCTTTTCGCCGTTCTGAACCTGTACGTCCGTCTGATTTGTACCGTTCATCGTCACTTATCCTCCTTAAACGCAATTTTCTGTATTCCCGTGATTATGAGAATTATCGCAAGCAGGACTATCGCCATTGCGCTCGCCAGTCCGACCTTATGATACTGGAACGCCGTTTCGATCGTCTTGATAACGAACGTGCTTGTTCCACTGCGTCCGCCTGTAATGATATACGGAATTTCAAATACCGAAACCGCGCCCTTTACGGCGAGGATAAGCTGAAGCGCAACGATCGGACGGATACTCGGGAAAATGATATATCTGAAGCGTTGCCATGCGTTTGCGCCGTCGAGGTCGGCAGCTTCGTATATATCGGGGGATATAGACTGAATAGCGCCGATAAACATGATAATATCAAAGCCGATATAACGCCATATCGAGGCGAAAACAAGGCAGAAGTTCACGATACTCGGCTCGGAAAGCCACCTTACAGGCTCCATTCCGAGCATAACAAGAATACTGTTGAGAGTTCCCTCCGTGTTTGTTATTCCGTCGCCTTTCTGGAAGAAACGGCGGAAGATAAGCGAAACCGCGACGCCGTTCATCATATAAGGGAAGAACAGAATACCCTTGAATAAATTTGCAAATTTTATTTTCGAGCATAAAAGCGTCGCGATAAGCAGCGCAAATGCAAGCTGTACAAATGAGCCGAGCAGGTAATAAAGGCTGTTCGCAAAGGTTTTAAGATAGCTGTTGTCGGTAAACATACGGACGTAGTTATCAAAACCTACCCATTCGACCGAAACGCCCATCTGGTCGCGCTTCTGGAAGCTGTATATGCCCATATTCACTGCGGGGATAAGTGTAAAAAGAATAAGGAGCACAAGCGGTATAAGCAGAAACAAAACGGTCGTCATATATTTCTGCCCCGTATATCCGCTTAGCCATTCGCCGAAGGTTCGTTTTTTTGGAGCTGCGGCAGTTGCCATCGGAGTTCACCCTTTCCGAAATTTTTATACTATTTTTCAATCTTCCTATAGACGACGTCTATAGGAAGATTCGCACGTAGATGTGGCTATG
>USOZ01000114.1 GCA_900556525.1 uncultured Oscillospiraceae bacterium
GTATCGCAGCCGCCGCCGCTTTTACGGCGTGTTCCTGACCCGTTATCCTGCCGCTAAGGCGTTCTTCGAGATGAAGCAGCGTTTGGGCTTCGTCTGCGGAAATGTGCGAAAGGGGTATCTTACTGTGCGCGCTCGCTATCTCTGCAATGTCAGACGGGGTGACGGTGCGGAAATCGGTGCCGTTTCCGACGTTCTGTTTCAATATCTCGTGCTGAAGCTCAAGCTCCTTTTCCTCGCGGCGAAGCTGCGCCGCCCGCTCAAATTCCTGCGCAAGTACCGCCGCTTCTTTTTCGGAGGAAAGCTCTTTCAGACGTTCGCGTATCTGCGTGTACTCGGGCGGCTGTGAAAACTCTCTTATTTTTACGAGCGCGCAGGCTTCGTCCATAAGGTCTATCGCTTTATCGGGGAGCTTTCGTCCCTCGATATACCTGACCGAAAGGCGCACTGCCGATTTAAGCGCTTCGTCGCTGATTTTTACATTGTGATACGCTTCGTACCTGTTTTTAAGCCCGTCAAGAATTTGCAGAGCCGCCGCTTCATCGGGTTCTTCAACGGTTATCGGCTGAAAGCGGCGCTCAAGGGCGCAGTCTTTTTCGATATATCTGCGGTATTCCTCCACGGTCGTCGCGCCTATCACTTGAATTTCACCGCGCGCGAGAACGGGTTTAAGAATGTTCGCCGCGTCTATTGCCCCCTCCGCCGCTCCCGCGCCGACGATACTGTGTATCTCGTCGATGAACAAGACAATGTTCCCGAGGTTTTTTACTTCCTCAATAACGCTTCTTACGCGCTCCTCAAAATCGCCGCGGTATTTCGCCCCCGCGAGCATTGCGGTAAGGTCGAGGCTGTATATCTGCTTTTCGAGCAGCTCGTCGGGAACGCTTCTTTCCGCAATACGCAGGGCAACTCCCTCGGCTATCGCGGTTTTTCCGACACCGCTTTCGCCGATAAAGCAGGGGTTGTTCTTTCGCCTGCGGAGGAGGACTTGTACTGCCTCGGATATTTCGCCGTCGCGGCAGAGAACGGGGTCGATCTTGCCCTGAGCCGCGAGAGAAGTCAGATCTTTTCCGTATTTTTCGAGAGCTGTCCCCGTTTTAAGCGGCTTTGAAGCCGCAGGAACGTCCGCCGTCCGTCCCGACTGCTCCCCGCCGCACTCGCGGCAAAGCCGCTCGGTGTTTACACCGAGTTCCCTTAAAAAAAGAGTCCCGTAGCAGCCCTCGTCGCCGAGAATTGCCGAAAGCAGGTGTTCCGTTCCGACGTAGCTTTGCTTGGCTGCGCGCGCCTTCGCAAGAGCCGCTTCGAGTATGCGTTTGCTTCGGGGTGTAAAATCGCTGACCGTGAGCCTTGTGCGTATCCCGCGTCCGATAAGCAGTTCCATTTTACCGAGAACGTCCGCGCACGATACGCCGTGGCGGCTTAAAACAAGATACGCGACACCGAGCGGCTCCCCGCTTTCCTCCGCGAGCAGCCCGTAGAGGATATGCTCGCTCCCGATATATGTGTGACCCATGCTCATTGCCGCTTCGACCGCTTTATTAAGCGCGCTGTTCGCTTTTTCGGTAAATCCCTTAAATTCGATCATAAGAATATATCCCCTTTTTTGTAACACTTCTGAACGACTGACATATATTGTATTATGAAACGTTTCATCAATATTTAATCAGGAGGAAAACATAATATGTGCGGAAACAATAGCTGTATCTGGATCATTATCCTTATTCTCTTATTCACTTGCTGCGGTTGCGGCAACAACGACTGCAGCTGCGGTAACAACAACGGTTGTGGCTGCAACAACGGCTGCGGATGCTGAGCATAAGCCTATAAATAAAAAGAGAGAGGGCAGACGTGCCCTCCCTCTGCGTTGTCGATAGAAAAACCGCCTTCGGATTTTCCCGAAAGCGGTTTTCTGTATTTATAGATCATTCAAGTTCGAATGCGCCGGTGTAGAGCTGGTAATACTTGCCCTTTTCGGCGATGAGCTTTTCATGGCTGCCGCGCTCGATGATCTTGCCGTGTTCAAGCACCATGATAACGTCGGAGTTTTGTACCGTCGAAAGTCTGTGCGCGATAACGAAAACGGTTCTGCCCGTCATTAAGCTGTCCATGCCTTTCTGAACGATCGCTTCGGTTCGCGTGTCAATGCTCGAAGTAGCTTCATCGAGTATCATTACGGGCGGGTCTGCGACAGCGGCGCGTGCGATAGCGATAAGCTGGCGCTGTCCCTGTGAAAGCTGCGCACCGTTTTCCGTGAGCATTGTGTTGTAGCCGTCGGGAAGTCTTCGGATAAAGTCGTCGGCGTTAGCGAGCTGAGCCGCCGCGTATACCTCGTCGTCCGTCGCGTCAAGCCGTCCGTAGCGGATATTTTCCATAACTGTTCCCGTGAAAAGGTTCGTATCCTGAAGAACCATTCCAAGCGAGCGGCGCAGGTCGGATTTTTTGATTTTGTTGATATTTATTCCGTCATAGCGAATCTTTCCGTCCGCAATGTCATAAAAACGGTTTATAAGGTTTGTGATAGTGGTTTTTCCTGCGCCTGTCGAACCGACAAAGGCAACTTTCTGACCCGGTTCGGCGAAAAGCGTAATGTCGTGGAGAACGATCTTATCGTCGGTATAGCCGAAGTCTACGTCGTGCAGCTGAACGTCGCCGCAGAGCTTTGTATACGTCGTTGTTCCGTTCTCATGCGGGTGTTTCCAAGCCCATATGCCCGTGCGCTCCTCAGCTTCGACAAGCTCGTTGTTCATGTTGTACTTTGCATTTACGAGCGTTACATAGCCGTTGTCGTCTTCGTGCTTTTCGTCGATAAGCTCGAATATGCGCTTTGCGCCCGCGAGAGCCATAACGATAAAGTTAAGCTGCTGACTGACCTGATTTATCGGCATTGTGAAGCTCTTTGAAAGCTGGAGGAAAGCGGCAATCCCGCCGAGGGTAAGTCCGCCGACGCCGTTTATTGCGAGAACTCCGCCGAGCACCGCGATAAGCGCGTACTGGAGGTTTCCGAGGTTGCCGTTTACGGGACCGAGAATGTTGGCGAAAATGTTCGCTTCGCGCGCGTTTACGCAAAGTTCCTCGTTCAGCTTGTCAAAATCCTCTTTCGTCTGTTCTTCGTGGCAGAAAACCTTAACGACTTTCTGACCGTTTATCATTTCTTCGATATAGCCGTTTACTTCGGCGATGGATTTCTGCTGACCGATAAAGTATTTTCCGCTCTTTCCCGCGATTTTTCCCGTTATGAACATCATCAGCATGATAAACGCAACAACGAAAATCGTAAGGTAAATGCTTGTCACGCACATCGCGACGAATACGGAAATAATTGTTATAAGCGAGGAGAACGCCTGCGGGATACTCTGCGAGAGCATCTGGCGGAGGGTATCAATGTCGTTCGTGTAGTGGCTCATTATGTCGCCGTGGGAATGCTGGTCAAAATATTTTATCGGGAGCCGCTGCATATTCTCAAACATTTCATCGCGTATGGATTTTTGAACGCCCTGTGAAATTGTGACCATAACGCGGTTGTAAACGAATGTTGCGACCATACCGAGCAGGTAGACAACGCCCATTACGACAAGCATTTTCAGCAGGTCGGTGAAAATCGGGTTTGCTGAGCCGATAAGAGGATCGATATAGTCGTCGATAAGCATTTGCAGGAACAGAGCGCTTGCTACGCCCGCAAGCGAACTTATAAGAATACACACAAGAACGAGGAAAAATCTTCCCTTATAGTCTTTAAAGATATAGCCGAGCAGGCGCTTTACGGTCTTCATGTCGGGTTTTCCCATTTTTCCGACTGCGCGCGGACCGCCCGGACCTCTGCGCATTACTGCGGGCTGAGGGTTTTTATTCTCATTCGGCATCAGGCTCGCCTCCTTTCTGCTGTGAATAGTATACTTCTCTGTAAATTTCGTTGTTCTTGAGCAGATTTTCGTGCGTGTCGAAAGCGTTTATCTTTCCGCCCTCAAGTACGATTATCTTATCCGCGTCCTGAACCGAGGCGATACGCTGCGCGATAATCAGCTTTGTCGTGTCGGGTATCTCCTCGCGGAAAGCCTTTCTTATCATAGCGTCGGTCGCGGTATCGACCGCGCTTGTGGAGTCGTCGAGAATGAGTATTTTCGGCTTTTTGAGCAATGCGCGGGCAATACAAAGACGCTGCTTCTGTCCGCCCGAAACGTTTGTTCCGCCCTGCTCGATATAGGTGTCATAACCGTCGGGGAAAGTGCGGATAAAGCCGTCCGCTTGAGCAAGCTGACAGGCGTGGACAAGCTCTTCATCGGTCGCGTCGGGGTTGCCCCAGCGCAGATTCTCCTTTATTGTTCCCGAGAAAAGGACGTTTTTCTGAAGAACCATTGCAACCTGATTTCTGAGCGATTCAATGTCGTATTTTCTTACGTCGATTCCGCCGACTTCAATTCTGCCCTCGGTAACGTCGTAAAGGCGCGGTATAAGCTGAACAAGGGTGGATTTAGACGAACCTGTTCCGCCGATTATTCCTATCGTTTCGCCCGAAGCTATCTTTATATTTGCATTTGAAAGGGCGTTTGTACCCGACTTATATGCAAATGAAACGTTGTTGAATGAAATCGAGCCGTTGGGAACTTCCTTTATCGGGTCGCTGCCGTTCGAGAGGGTGCTTTCTTCGTCCAGAACCTCGCAGATACGTTCTGCGGAAGCTCTCGCCATTGTTATCATAACGAAGATCATGGAGAGCATCATAAGGCTCATGAGTATCTGCATTGCGTAGGTTATTATGCTCATGAGTTCGCCTGTTGTGAGCGTTCCGTCAACAACGATAAGGTGTGCGCCTATCCATGCGACTGCGATAAGTCCGCCGTACATACAGAACTGCATGAGCGGTGAGTTAAACGCAAGCACCTTTTCGGCGTAGCTGAAATCGTCGTAAATAGCCTTTGAAACGCCGTGGAACTTCTCAATTTCGTGATCCTCGCGGACAAAAGCCTTTACCACTCTCATGCCCGAAACGTTTTCCTGAACAACGCTGTTCAGCTTATCATAACGCTTGAAAACGCGCTCGAAAACGGGGTGAGCCTTCTTCATTATAATGAAAAGACCTACGCCTAAAATCGGGATCGCCGCAAGGAATACAAGCGCGAGAGTTGAATTTATCGTGAACGCCATTATCATTGAGAAAATCAGCATTATCGGCGCTCTTACCGCTATACGAAGTATCATCTGATATGCGTCCTGAACGCGGGTAACGTCCGAGGTAAGACGCGTAACAAGGCTCGCCGTCGAGAACTTGTCGATATTCGCAAAGGAATATCCCTGAACCTTATGGAACATATCGCGGCGCAGGTTACGCGCGAAGCCCGTCGAAGCGATCGCTCCGTATTTTCCGCCGCCGAATCCTCCCAAAAGGGAAATTCCGCAGGAAACGACGAGCAGACCGCCTATTATAAGAATATATGTGAGGTTGCCCTCGCCGTTGTTTCCGTTTATGCCGTTGTCGATGAGCAGAGCCATAAGCCACGGGATAATAACTTCCATAAGAACCTCAAGCACCATGAAAATCGGCGTGACTATTGACGCTTTTTTGAACTCTCCGACACGTTTTGCCAGTGTTTTTATCATTTTTTCTGTAACTCCTTCCTTTCCTTCTGTTCCATTTCAGAAAGTTTGTCTTTCAGCTTTTCTGTAAGCCGCCAGAACTCTTTTTCCTCCTCTGGAGTAAACGCAAGGGCAAGTTCCTCCTCAAATCGGTCGATAAACGCGCGCATTTCCTGTTCTATCGCAATCGCTTTCGGCGTAAGTACGATTTTTTTCAGTCTTGCGTCGGAGGAAACCGATTCGCGGACAACAAGCCCGTTGCTTTCCATAAGCTGAAGCAGCCGCGTAGCTGTCGAGCGCTGTATTCCAAAGCTCTTTTCAATGTCGCGCTGATAGACGTCGTGGTCGCTGTTGCGCCAGAGGTAGCCGATTATCCGCCCGTGGTAGCAGGTCACGTCATCAATAGGATTGTTCATGAGCTGCCTGTCTATTCGGTGGGTTATCTGCTTCAGCGCCAGTCCGATATGTTTTGATTCGTCCATGTGGTTCTCCTTTCTTTATGTTCTTACTGAAACTGTTAGCGGTACAACTATTATAGCAATACTCCCCAAAAATGTCAAGTGAGGTTTTGTGAAAATCTGACGAAAATTGAACGGGGAGCGAGCGCGGCACAGGCAAAGCCTGACCGCCTTTTGAGCTTTCGGCTTCGC
>USOZ01000115.1 GCA_900556525.1 uncultured Oscillospiraceae bacterium
GGGAACAGATTGCTATTATTAATTCTTTTGAAATATTATAATTATCTTTCAAGAGTTCATACTCTCCGCCATTAGATCTGTAAAGTCGGAAATACTGTGTATCGGGATCCGGATATCCCCACATCACCTCAATATATCCTTCATTTACTTCAAGCGAAATTGGCTCGGGAGTTTCGGGCAGGGCGTTGCATATTGTAATTTTTGCGACGCTGTTCTTGCTTTCAAAAGACTTATTTCCGGTCTCGTCATACGCAAAAGCCTTTATGTACAGTTCCCCGTCCGAAAACTTTTTCGTATCAAGCGTATAGTTTACAGAGAATTTTCTGCTTCGCGAAGTGTTTTTTATTACCGCCGCTTCCGTCCAGTCTGAATTATCAGCTGAAATCATGATGCTGATTTCCGAAACAGCAATATTGTCCTGTGCTGTAATTGTAAAATCAACAATTCCCGAATATTTTCCGTCTCCCGGAACTATCGTGGAAATCGAAGGCGCTTGCGTATCGGATGAACAAAAAGCCGCTGTCTCGCTCGGCTGAGAAGCATTCCCGCCCTCGTCATATGCAATAACATAATATTCATATTGTTCTGAAACAGATAAACCCGAATCCGTAAACGAAGTTGCTGTTGTTTTCTTTAAAATAATACCATTTCTATATATCTCATAATATGAAATGTCATTTTCTTCACTAGTCCACTTCAGCAAAACTGATGTTTCGGATATGGTTTCAAGTGACAAGTCGGGTGCTAAGGGGGGCTCGTTGTCAACTGTAACGCTGTTTCTGATATTAGAAAGATTGTCTGCGTCGTCAAATGCTCTTACATAATAAATATGGATACCCGGCTCTGCCGTTTTATCAAGATAGCTCAGTCCGGTAGCGGTTCCGATGCATTCGTCATCTCTGTATATCTTGTATCCCGCAAGATTCGGAGAAGAGGACGCAGACCATGTCAATCTTACGCCTTCTTTAATTATCTCGGCTTTCAGGTTAGTCGGAGCCGTCGGAGCACTTGATGACGATACCGTTGATACGGTAAGCGAGTTGCTCTTCTCCGATATATTAAGCTCAACGTCATACGCCTGAACAAAGTATTGATACACGGTATCGGATTTTAATTTTTCATGAGTATATGAAAGTGCATTTACATCTGCAATTTTCTTACCGTTGCAATAAACATAGTAGCCGCAGACAGCAACATTATCCGTGCTTTTATCCCACTTCAGCACAACGGCAGATGAAGTTACCCTTGTGGCGCACAAATTCTGCGGTGCGGACGGCGCGTCCTTATCCGTATCGTTTTCTATAAGTTTATTCCAAAGAGGAGTTCTGCTGAATTGATATCCTTTATCAAGGCTCTTGCTTATTTCAAGAATGTTAAACTGAGACTGCTGTGAATCAAAAGTCACCACCTGCTTGCCCTCGCCGCTTAAGATCACCTTGTGGTTTCCGCTTGCCGAGAAGTTTTCGCCGGAACTGTTGGTTATCTGTGTGAAATTGCCCTTGACTTCAAGAACGCCTTCGGTCAGATATCCCTTGTGGCTGTAGTTCTGACCGGCTGTGAAATCTCCTCCCACAAGAACATAGCTGTTCGCCGTTGTCATCTTAAGATATCCATAGGTTGCTCTGTCCGACGGGAAAGAATAATCCCCGTCGATCAGCAGCTGCCCGCCATTGACGTTCATAGTTCCGCTCGTCTGCGTAACATTTCCGCTAACTTTCAGCGTTCCGCCTCCGAGATCAAGCGTTCCGCCTGATAACGACAGATTCTCAACGCTCAGTGTATTTCCGTTAAGGGAGAGCGTCCCGGAGGTGAGGTAAAGGGTGCCGTTTATCGTCTCATCGCCGGAAAGCGTACGTTTTTCATCTACACAAAGATTCCCGTCCCATGTTCCGTTTTCAAGCGTGCCTGTCGAAGCAAGGTATATCTTGTTCTTTGTGAAAACCGAGTTTTCATTTGACAGAACGCCGCTGACCCAGATATTCTGCTTCAGCTCTATTCCCGCCGCCGAAGTGTTTTTCAGCTGCAGATTATTGAAATGAGAATAACCCGAGTTTGAATATTGAAGAGTTACTGTCTGCTTTTCCTCGCCGTTAAAAACAGTCGTGTGATTTCCCGAAGTGAAAAAGTTGCTGTAAGAACCGTTTTTCTGCGTGAAATCGCCTCCGACCGTCAGTGTTCCCGCTGTAAGCAGACCTTGATGCGATTTTGTTGACTGCATAACAAAGCTGCCGGATACCGTAACCGTATCAGCCTCGTTTGTCATATTCAGAACGCCGTTGCTGCCTCCGCCGGCTGCGGACTGAATTTTGTAATCGCCCAGAATATTCAGGCTGCCTCCGTTTACCGTAATTGTTCCGTCGGTATGCGTCAGATTTCCTCCGACAGTAAGCGAATGTCCGTTAAGGTCAAGGGTTCCTCCGGAGAGGATCATGTCGCCTGTTATCTCTTCGTCCGCTTCAAGAGTCCAGCCTGTCCGCGATCCATCGGCATATGTGAACACACAGCCGTTTGACTCAAATTTGTCGCATGACGGAGTCTTTGAAAACTCAACGCCTTCATCGGAATAATTTTTGAGTTCAAGCGTTGCAAAATGCGCGTCAATGCTCTGCAATGACACCACCTGCTTGCCCTCACCGCTTAAGATCACCTTGTGGTTTCCGCTTGCCGAGAAGTTTTCGCCGGAACTGTTGGTTATCTGTGTGAAATTGCCCTTGACTTCAAGAACGCCTTCGGTCAGATATCCCTTGTGGCTGTAGTTCTGACCGGCTGTGAAATCTCCTCCCACAAGAACATAGCTGTTCGCCGTTGTCATCTTAAGATATCCATAGGTTGCTCTGTCCGACGGGAAAGAATAATCCCCGTCGATCAGCAGCTGCCCGCCATTGACGTTCATAGTTCCGCTCGTCTGCGTAACATTTCCGCTAACTTTCAGCGTTCCGCCTCCGAGATCAAGCGTTCCGCCTGATAACGACAGATTCTCAACGCTCAGTGTATTTCCGTTAAGGGAGAGCGTCCCGGAGGTGAGGTAAAGGGTGCCTGCTGCAGCATCATTATAAATGTTTTTATCGCTGTTTATATACAAATTGGTATGTATTATTTGCGAACCCTCAGCAACAAGTTCATCATTTATGACGCTGAAAGCCCGTATATCTATACTATATTCCGACCCTTCACGCATATCTGTAAATTTGTATGTAAGATTATTGTACTTCTCCGTAACTATTTCGCCGTTTAATCTTATTTCATACACACAGTCTGCAACTTCGTTCCAGGAAATTACAGCAGATGTGTCATAAATTTCATTTACAGCAATTTCAACAGTATTTTCAGATATTTGCGACTCAGTTGCAAAATCAACATTGAAATTTTCATCTGCGCTTACCGACAGCGTATTCCAAAGCATTGTTACCGCTGCTAAGAGAGAGATTATTTTCTTTCCTTTCATAACTCATTTCAACCTTTCACATTTAATGGTTCATATCTTTTAACGATTTACTGCAGTACAATAAACCAATTATATGATGTAAAACTTTTCTACAAAAGTCAACATATATCTAACAAAATGTATCAAAATCGTGACTAAATGTCTTTTTCGTGAAAAAAGTTACAAATTTCAACGCGTTTTTGTTACCTCACCGCTCTGCCTCATCCTCAATCTCATCCGCCTTATCAAACCTCATTGCAACCGCGCTGTCAAAACGATTGGCGTAGGTATTCCGTTTTGTCCGAATTGATTTTGAATCATCTGAAAATGCTTTTTTGGGATATGTTTTTTGCTTCGAGCTCTGCTCATCTTCCTCCGTTTCATCATAAGCATCTGCGAGGATCTGCCGTATATCCTCATTCACATTCACGACCGGTGCGGCAAGCGTAACTGTCGGCACCGGCGTTTCTTTCGGCTTTGATTTTTCTTCTTTCGGCGATTGCTTTTTGATAATTTCAGGCTCAGAAGCGCTTTCGAAATCCATGTCTTTGATTTGATTATTGCTGCTTTCATAATCATTGAGATATTCCTCAAGAGCCTGCGGCCCGAAGCCTGTTCCTAACTTGTATGAACGCGCTTTCAGGCTGCGGTTCGGAAGTCTTGCAGACTTTGGAATATGCGCGGTCTCAATAAGCTCGTAGGTATAGTATTCGCCGTATTTTTTGCTGCATTTTCTTGTCGCATTGATTCCGTTTTCATTCAGTTTAATTCTAAAATCGTCCTCGCTTGTTGACGCTTTCATTGCCGCAGCGACCCGTTCGCGTATATCATCCTTGTAAGAATATTCGCCGTTCTGTCGTTTGGCGCGCTCCGTCTGAGTGAGCTTTTCGTGCCTGCCGCCTCCGCAATCGAGATTGGTGTACCGAGCGGTGATCTCGTCCGTCCACGTCATGATTTTCGGCTGATAATACTGCTCCTTTTTGCAGCCCTTGCCATCAACCATGGACACATCGCTCACAAGGATATGATTGTGCACGCAGCCGCCTTTGCCGTCCGTTTGTGTACAGACAACTGCCTGTCTGCCGGGATAATGTTCATCAACAAGAGCTTGTCCCAACTCATTTGCTTTTAAAATATCAGCGTGATTTTCTGGGTCAAATTCATTTTTTGAAAACGACTGTACAATACGAATTATCTGCGTTTTGTGATTAACTCTGGCTCTGTTCCAGTATTTTTCAAACTGAATAAAAATCGGTATTTTATTGTTGAGTTTTATATATGTAACCGCTTCATTTCGATTGACAGCGCCGTTATGCCCGCTGCCGTTCAGCGCGTATGCGATTGCTGCCGCGCCGTTTGCCGTTCTGGTCACTCTTGTATAAGCCATGAAAGGTCCTCCAGTTTATCAGCCGCCAACTCAAAACGCGCCAGTAAATCGAGCAGTTCTTCTTTGCTAAGGCAGGCTTTTTCAGCCTCGGATTTTGCTTTTCGATACTCTTCTCTCGCTTCGTATTTAACAATGTAACTGACGCCTTTGCCCGCGATGGCGGATTCATATTTTTTCTCTGCATTTTTCAGCCTCAGCTCTTGATTGTAGTTGACTCCGATACGCCTTATATTATTCAGAATTAGCCTAGTTTCATCCAAAATTTCCATTGCGGCAGTGTGTATTTTATCAGCCTGTTCGCGATCGATGTACCTGATTCCGCCCAGATAATCGCTAAGCCTTTTTTCAACAGCGAGCCTGATAACAAACGCCATGCTCACGTTGTATTCACGAGCCAGTCCGACAAGCGAATTGTACGTTTCCGAAGGCAAACTGACGCTCATGCGAACCATATTTTCGCACCTGTCGCCGTCATTGTAAACCATATCTGTATCTCCTTTTTGCAATAATTTTAAGCAGACAAACCCACGCTCACAGAAAATGCAAGCATAGGTTTGTGGTGCATAATAATCTAAAACTGAACTGCCCAAAACCTATGCTTGCGGGGACAACATTTCAGCTACGCGAAACGTTTTCCCTGCGACCCTTTCAGCCGAGAACGTCAAAACAAATCATCATTCCCGGTACAAGCGGGCTGCTCCGCCGAAAAGCTGTCATGCTTGCGCTTTTCAGCTTTCGCCGCCTTGCCCGCACGTAATTCCGCAAGCCTTGCGCTGTTTTTACTTACGTCCTCAAGCAGCGCGGCAAATCCGTCGGAATTAATAATTTTGTTCAATAGAATCCCGACTTCGTCGGTAGGCATTGAAACTATTCTATCGCATAAAAATTCATTGCGCATGACAATGCTCGTAATACACTTCAGCTTGTCGCTGATCTTTGCCTCGACAATTGCACGATTGATTTTATCAGCTTCTTTACGGGCTTGTTTGAGTTGCTTTTTTAAGTCGTTTATTTGAGCCACATTCTGTCTCCTCCTTCTTTAAAATTTATCCAACCGGTCGGATCGAGCATGATTATACATCGATAAAACGGCATTGTCAAACCGAAAAATCACTCGAATTTTGTAGCTTTTCAACAAGGTTGTTTCAAAACTTTTAGCATATGTTTTACAGCTTTTTAGCGCTTCCGCCATAGCTTGTTTTAACTTTGCAAGCACCTTGTCATTTTGCTGAAATTGACTGCCTTCGCCGATAAAATAATTTCCGCAGCTTGCGCTGCGTCGGGTTGGGTTTAAAGCTTTTTATCTTTTTCAAAGCTGCCCGTGACGTGTGCTGAAAAGTGTCACGCTCAGAAAAAATGGCGTTGCCGCCATTCGGGTTGTTTTAAAGGATAAA
>USOZ01000116.1 GCA_900556525.1 uncultured Oscillospiraceae bacterium
GGAAAGCCTTAAAACCGTTCCGCAGAGCTACCGCGAGGGCGCTTTCGGGGTTATTCCCGCAGAAATCGCCATAAGCGTCTTCATTCCGATAATATAAAGCCGCCTTTTTTTTGAAATTCCTTTTTCGTTCATTTTATTTCTCCCCCTTGCGCTTCATGAAGAAGTTCAGCACGGCGTTTATCAGCATGATGAACAGGAACAGCACCAGCGCGATCGAGAACAGCGCCTGACGCTGAAGTCCCGACGAATATGACATTTCGCTGGCGACCGCCGTTGTCAGGAAGCGCACGCTCTCGAAAAGCGAGGGCATATTCGGCGCGTTTCCCGAAACCATCATTACCGCCATTGCTTCGCCGATAGCGCGTCCCGTTCCGAGAACGACCGCCGCGGCGATACCGTCGCGCGCCGCCTTTACCGATACGCGGAAATATGTTTCAACGGGCGTTGCGCCGAGCGCAAGAGAAGCCTCCTCATATTCGCGCGGAACAGCGTCGAGCGCGTTGAGCGATACCTTTATTATGGACGGGAGAACCATTACGCTCAGCACGATTATCGCCGCAAGCAGACTCGCGCCGTCGGGAACTCCGAAAATTTTCCTTATCGCGGGGACGAGTACCAACATTCCGACAAGACCGTATACGACGGAGGGAATGCCCGCGAGCAGGCTCACCGCCTCTTCCGCGACCGTGCGGAGTTTTTTCGGGGCGAGCTTCGAGAGAAATACCGCCGTGAAGAAGCCTATCGGCGTTCCGATAACGATCGCTCCCGCCGTACCGTAAACGCTCGTAAGCAGAAAGCCGAGTATTCCGTAGGACGGCTCTGCCGCAGTCGATTTCCACTCGGGATTAAACAGAAAATCAACTATACCTATTTTACTTATCGCAGGTATTCCCGAAATCACGAGGTAAACCGTTATTACAAGCACCGCCGCGACCGTTACAAGCCCGAGTATCAGGAATATGCCGTGTATTGCCGTTTCAACGGCTTTTCGTCTGTTCACTGTCTGATTTCCTTTCTATGCCGATACCGCGCTCGGATTGCCCTGCGCGGTTTTCGGCGGAGATTTACTTTTAGTTGGTGTTGATTTTATACTACCGGAACAGCTCCCGCTGCTCTGATAATGTCCGCTGCGTCTGCGGAAAGTGCATAGTCGAAGAATTTCTTTGCCGCTGCGGAAAGTTCCTTGCCGGTCACGGTAACGAGTACGAACGGACGCTGAACGGTGTAGCTGCCGTCCTTTACGGTTTCCTCGGAGGGTGCGACTCCGCCGACGGTAAGCGCCTTTACGGTGTCCTTTATAGCCGCGAGAGAAGCATAGCCGATAGCGTCGGGGTTGCTTGCTACTGTTGTGATAACGTCGCCTGTGGAGGTAAGTTCCTGACGGTATGCGCACGCGTCCTTCGTGCCGGTAACGGATTCAAAGCCGTCGCGCGTTCCGCTTCCCGCTTCACGTCCGATAAGGACAATTTCGCCGCCGTTTCCGCCTGCTTCGCTCCAGTTCTTGATCTCGCCCGTGAAGATCTTCGCGATAGTTTCTGTGTCGAGGTCGTCAAGAGTGTTCGCGGGGTTTACGATGATAGCGATACCGTCGTATGCAAGGACTGTTCCCGTAAGAGTTGCCTTTTCCTCATCTTTAAGACCGCGGGAGGAAAGACCGATGTCGCAGCGTCCTTCGCTTACTGCGGTAATTCCCGAACCCGAACCCGTGGGGTTATAGGTGAACTGTATGTCGCTGTTCTTTTCGGTAAATGCTTCGCCGAGCGCGCCGATAACCTTTTCCATAGATGTCGAGCCGTCTGTCGCAACTGTTCCCGCCTCAGTTTTTCCGCAGCCTGCCGCTGTGATGATGAGTGCGGCTGATAGTACGCCTGCCGCAATAGCTTTGAGTTTTTTCATGATTTTTCTCCTTTTGTTCAGCGCCTTCGCGCATTTATTTGCATAAGTCGGATCTATTTCGGCGTTTCTTCTCTCGCCATGACTATATTGTATTTCGCGGGTGTAAATTCGGAAAGCTCCGGCGTGTAAAATCCGTGTAAAAAAATCCCCGCTATACCTGATTTTAGGCTTAGCGGGGCAAAATTATTCAGTTGTGACCTATCTATGGAAGAACTAATTAAATCGATTCTTCCATCAAACGGACTTTGTAATGTCCTCGGAAATTATCTTGCGAAGTGCGGGAACGGAAAGCAGAGCTACCGCGCCTATTGTGGTGAATACAAGTTCGGGGAGCATATACGCGCCGTTATAGAGCAGGCTGTACAAATACGGGTCGTTTATAACAAGTCCGTTCCAAAGCTCGCCGTAAGAGCCCCAGATAAGTACGCCGCTTAGATAATGGCACACGAAGCGAAGAACTACCGCGATAACGCTTCCGCCGATCCAGCCTGGAATCCCCTTTTTTCTGAACATTCCCGCCAGTCCCAACACGGTAAAAGCAGCAATGTAATCGAGGAAAATGCAGGCAACAAGCGCTACGGGAGTAAGTCCCCAGCCGAAAAGCCCGTCGAGAACGCCCTGTCCGAACTGGATAAGCGCAAAAACGAACGCCGTTTCAAGCCCTTTCACAATGCCGTGTCTGATACTGAAAATTACGATAGGGAGCATGGACAAAAGCGTTATCGAGCCGCCCCACGGGAATTTCATTATCCGCACATAGCTGAGTACGGTTGCGAGGGCGACCATTATCGCCGCCTCCGCGAGTGTTTTAAGTCTGCTGTTTTTCATGATTTTTCTCCTTTCTTCGGGCGGTTTCGCCCAAACTTAACAGGAAAAAACAAAAGCGCCGCCGGCAGAGCCGATGACGCTGAAATCCCTTTAATAAAAAGGTCATGTTTCCCTACGTCGGCATTATCCGAATCAGGTTATGGGTCGGAACATAAAGTTGTTCCCTCTCAGCCTCTTCAAAGCTCCCCTGTTAAGTTTTCATTCGTAGTATAGCACATTCGTGCGCAGTTGTCAAGCGGTATTTTTAAGGAAATTGATAATTTATATTGACAAATCTAAATTGTTGTGATATTATATAATTAAAGGAGGAGATCGCTATGAAAAAAATGCTTGGAATAATTGCTATAATTTCTGTTTTAACTTCTTTTGCCGCGTGTTCAAATAAGCGGGAAGCGCCGCAGACTTCGGTTGAAACGACCGCTCCTGCGCTCGAATACGCCGATAATTCCTACGACGAGGATTCATTCGCATACTATGACCTTGTGGATATGGATTTCAACGAAGCGATAAACGGCTGCTTCTCCGTTGTTTCCGCACGCTGCGACGGACTTGTTTCGGACAGCGAAGAACTGCGCGAATATGAATTTACTCTCGAAAATGTGATATGCGGCGAAAAAATGCCCGAAACTTTCCGCGTTACAATGCCGAAAGGCACTTTTGAATGCACCGACGGCAGCCGTTTCACCTCCGCTGACATGATATATAAAACAAACAGCAGCTATTTTCTGCCGCTCAAAAAAGATAGCTCGGTTTTCTATGATTATGACCTGTATTATCCCGTCGCGCAGGTTTTCGCCGAACTTGATGAAAACGGCGGCTTTATCGACCCCAAAATTCAGGGGCGCGCGCTTACCGAAGCGAAAAGTTTGACCGATTTTGACAGTTTCGTTAAAACCCGCGCTGTCGCCTGCGCCCAGCCCGAAGACGAGATCGGAACGCCTTTCACACGTTCGGAGAACTTATCCGAAATAATAAGCGCGACCGAATATATCCTCGAGGTTGAGATCGACTCGATAAACTATAACTTTGCGGACGACCGCACTACTTACAAATGCAATATTATCGACCGTCTCAAAGCCAACAACGATAAGGACAAATGGCTTCTGGCGGTGCTTCCCAAGGACTGCGCCGAGGTCGGCGAAAAATATCTGCTTCTTCTGAACCGCTGCGGCGAGGATTCGTACCTTTTCGTGATTTCTTCGCGCAATTACAGCGTATATCCCGCAGGCAGTGAACAGGCAAAAGAGATTGCAGACGCGCTCCGCTAAACGCTGAACTTCCATCACCAAGCCTTGCAACTTGTGTTGACAAGCTTAAGGAAGCTCTGAATAAATCGCGGCACACATCTTGCTTGCGTAATCTGTATACCCGATTTAATCAGCGCTTCCTTAAACGCCTGTGATATATTAAATATATGATAACAAATAATTACACATTAACGCAATTCTGATACACATAAGACGAGGTGAACCAAAATGCCTAAGCCATTAAAAACCGCTCTTAAAATTATAATACCGTTAGCCGCGCTGGCTGCTATATGCTTTGTGGCTTTTCTAATTTTTATCAATACATATCATTTTGAATACAATGATATTTCAGGAATAGTGAGCTTTAGTAACGACGAGGAATACGAGCAAGCCCAACAGCTTATTTCCAACGGTTACTGCATTTCTTATCCGCAGTTCCATAACAGCACCCGCTTTTCTTTGCAGACACTCAACGAAAGAGAAGTCTATGGCGCAATAAACGGAAAGCTGTGTACATTTGCCACAAATGTCGCTGTCGAGTACAAAAATTACGCAAAGCTCGACTATACCGTAGACATTAAAAGCAATGATACGCTTACCGTTACTTTCAGCGGAACGGGATACTTTTATGACGGAAGCGACCCTGTTCCGATAAGTAAAGCCTTCATTTTTGACATAAAAAATATAAGCAAGGATAAACTTCCGAGACTTATCGAAGATTGAAAGTGACACAAACACTTTAGGGCTGCATTGCAGCGCAAGCCAATACCGCCCATTTATTATAAACTTCCATCACCAAGCCCCGCAACTTGTATTGACAAAATTATTATTCTATAATATACTGATATAAACGAAATAACCCCCGCCGAAGCAGGGGTTATTTTTTTATGCAACAGTCGTTCCGGGGTAATAGAACCCGAGGATTTGGTCGTAAGTGTAACCGTAATACGTCGCGAGGATATTTGCGCCGTGCTGGCTCATTCCGCAGCCGTGACCATAGCCGTAGGTCGTGAACGTGAACGTCGCGGAGGCGGGGTCGTAGGAAATATCGAAGCTCGCCGAGCGCAGGTCGAATTCCATGATGACTTCGCGCATGATGCGACCCGTTATTTCGACGGTCTTACCGCCTTTAGTGTAATAACTCAGTCCGCCGATAGTCATTCCGCCGACATAATTTCCGTCAACGCGCGAGGTTATCGAGAACCAGCTTGACGGGTCATCGTTCAGCACTATCCCCGTGTTGCGCAATACATACGAACGCATTTCGTCCGCCGTAAAGGTCGCTTTTCTGCCGTAATTTATATCGTAAAGCTCATCAAAATCGGTGCGCTGGCTCATCAGATACGGGTAGTTCACGCCCCATACGTTTATCGCCGACGCGGTATAGCCCGCCGACGAAGCACAGTAGACCGCCTGTATCATTGTACCGTTATAATAAAGCGCTTTTCCGATAACCTGCGAAACGCAGTTCGTGACCTTGTCGGTAGGAGTGCTCAAAACGGCGTAGGCGTTCCTGCCGTTGTCGTTATAATACTTTATGTAGGTATAGGTCGCGACCGCCTGCGCCTTTATCGCTTCTTCGTCGAAAACGTCGCTTATTTCGCCCATTACAGCCCTTGCTACAATAGAAACCGCGTCGCCGCTCACAACTTGACCGTCGGCGTAAACCGAAAGTGTTCCGACGTCGCTCGGAGCAGTTTCCTGAGCCGTCGTGGTGGTCGCTTCTTCTCCCCACAAAGGCGGGTCGGTAACTGCGACAGTTTCCTCGGTAGTGGTCGTAGTTGTCGTTTCCTCGGTTGTCGTGGTCGTAGTCGTCGTTTCGGGCGGGAGAGTCGTTGTTTCCGAAGTTGTCGTTTCAGGCGGAAGCGTTGTTGTTTCGGAAGTTGTTGTCGTTTCGGGAACAGGCGTCTGCGCAAAGGTTTGCGCGAGCACGGGAGTTGCCATTGTCGTTGTGTTCGTTGTGACAGCGGTCGTCTGCGCAGTCGTAGTCGTTTCCGGCGGAGTCGTGGTGTTGGTTATCTGCGTGGTGCGCAGAGGGGTTGTATAGTCGAAATCGTCCGCTTCCATTTCAAAATCGTTCGTGCTTTTCGCGGCTTTTGAAATCGCTGCGGCAGGGTGCAGAACAAGGGAAGTGCTGATTAAATCGGGTG
>USOZ01000117.1 GCA_900556525.1 uncultured Oscillospiraceae bacterium
TAATTTATGTGCATATTGGAATTGTTATAAATCAATATAATAGCTTCTTGTCAGACCCTCGTTAAGAAAATCGTTCTTCTCGTAGAAGCGCCGGGCGACTGTATTTGTGAGCGCTGTGTCGGTATCAAATCTGCGTATCCCTTTTGGGTCGAATGTATTGACAAGCGCCTGTTGTAAAGCTATAATAATAAAGGAATAAATTTGCGGAGGTAATTCATGGATATTTTTATTGATATTGCGCTGCTGGTCGTTGGATTTGTACTGCTGATAAAAGGCGCGGATTTTTTTGTTGACGGGGCGTCTTCTCTCGCTAAAAAGCTGAGAGTTCCGTCGCTTATAGTCGGACTTACGATAGTAGCTCTCGGGACAAGCACTCCCGAACTCGCCGTAAGCATCACCGCTTCTGCGGGCGGGCAAAACTCAATGGCTGTCAGCAACGTAATCGGCTCGAATATTTTCAATCTGCTCGTTGTTTTGGGCGTATGCGCGCTGATTGCGCCGCTAGGAGTAACAAAAGACATACTTCGTCGCGATTATCCCGTGTCGATTTTCGCGTCTGTAGTCTTTTTCGGAATGTTGCTGTTTTTCGGAACTTCGGGTGAAATAACGTTCTGGGAAGCTCTTGTGTTGGTTATTCTTATGGTGGGATATGTGACGTGGACGGTTGTTTCGGCGCTGAAAAACCGAATCTCGTCTGACGAAAATGCGGCTGAAAAACCGTTTGTCTGGTGGAAATGTGCGCTTTGCCTGATCGGCGGCGTTGCTGCGATAATTTTCGGCGGCGATATGGTAGTTGATCATGCTTCTTCGCTCGGAAGAATGGTCGGTATGAGCGAAAGCCTTGTGGGACTGACGATATGTGCGGTCGGAACTTCGCTGCCCGAGCTTGTCACTTCGATAACCGCTTCAAGAAAAGGCGAAAACGATATGGCGATAGGGAACGTTGTCGGTTCAAATATACTGAATATTTTGTGTATTCTCGGCGTTTCGGGCGTTATTTCGCCTATTACGATAACGGGAACGGAACTGGCATATTCGCTTGTTGATTTTGCACTTTACATTGTTATTTGCTTGATTGCCTATGTGTTCTGCGTTACAGGAAGAAAAATAAACAGAGCCGAGGGCGGCGTGCTTGTCGTATTTTACATAGCTTACATGGCTTATGCTATAGTTCGCGATAATATGGGTGTGGATCCGATAATGACGCTTATCGGGCAGTAAGTTCGTTCGCGATTTATTCAGCGCTTCTTTATAGATATGGCAATTAAATGCAAACACTTACAAATAGGGGAAATTTATAATGAAAGTAATGGAATTCAGCGAAGAAACAAAGCAGGACCATGTAACGCCAAAGTGGGCGAAATATATGAGCGAAAGCGACTTTATCAGTTATATGCCCTCTTATTCGGGCGGAAAATATCTTGATCTGTTTGAAGAAAAGAAATGCGTCAGAAACGGTTCTGCGAAACCATTTGACGAAATCACATATTATCTTTGTGAGCCGATGAAAAACGGTATGGACGCAAGGAAAAAATATCCTCTGCTCGTGTTCATTCACGGTGCTTCAAACGCGCTTGACGGGAGAAAGTGCATTGGACACAGCGGAGCGGAAATGTTCGCTTCGCAAGAATATCAGGAAAAAATGGGCGGAGCGTTCGTTCTTGTGCCGCTTGCAAATGAAAGAAAAAATGAAAAAGGAGAGCTGGCGGACAGTTGGTGTTTTGAATATGTTCCGCTGGTAAAGCAGGCTATTGACGAAACGCTCGGCAAGTATAAGGACAGCATATCGGGTGTTTTTGTTATCGGCGGAAGCAGCGGGGGAAGTATGTCATGGGCTATGATAGAGGCATATCCCGATTTTTTCACAGGCGCAATACCCGTATCAACTGATTATATCCCCTCGTCCGCTGTGCTGGGCGAACTCCGGAAAAATAATGTAAAAATATTTTATGCGGTCGGAAGGCATGATGAATTCGGTCTTTTTAGCGACAAGGTCATTTCAAGGATCGACGAGCTGAACAGCTATGATAACATCACCTGCTTTTTTCCCGAATGGGTACGAAACGGGGATAAGGGAATCGCTTCATTGTATTTCGGGATCGAAATGGGGCAGCATTGTATAATAACACAAATTCAGGCGGATTTAATGTACGACGACAACACGCCGTATTGCGAAGCTCTGCCGAACGGCGTTACAGGCTGGATAAAGTCGGCTGCGCTTTCGGCAGGGGCGGCAAGCCCGAGGCTTGTAAATGCGAAAGAAAATGATTTTTTTGAAAATATCCGCGTTCTATAAATATGTTATCGACAATACCGAAAACATGGCTGAATATGTGCGCTGGGATTATGACAGACACCCTACGGATGAAATGATAATCGGCTACATTAACGGCGGATATATGTATTACACCGAGGAAAACAGGGAGCTAACCTCCGCCGTTGCCGTAACACCGTTTCAGGGCGAGGATTATCATTCTGTGGAATGGAACATTGACGCAGGCGACGATGAAATTTCGGTTGTGCATATTCTTTGTATCAGTCCGAAGAAACAGAAATGCGGATTTGCAAAGTCTGTTATGAATGAGATAATTTCAATGGCAAGGGAAGCGGGCAAAAAGGCTGTCCGTCTGGACGCGCTTTGCTGCAATAAACCCGCCCACAAGCTGTGCGAGTCGCTCGATTTTAAGAAATGCGGCTGTCAGACGTGGTTTGCCGATAATACAGGTTGGATCGATTTCTTTTTGTATGAATTTTTATGCTGAAAACGGCAATGCTGCTGCGGGAAAGCTGTTTTTATATAATGGTATAAACTGCCGCTGTTAAAGAAAATATTAAAACCACTCTTTCTATGTGAATGAGTGGTTTTGTTATATTCTTCATACGGGCGTTTTTTCGGAGCGGCGCATTAACCCCTATCCATACCTATCCATAATACAAACCATATCGGTAAATGTATTTCTTGGTTCGTTATAATAAACTGTACCCTTTATATTAAGCGCAATGTGGAGATATGGATTTGCGACATACCAATAAGGAAAATTAAGCGCAAAGTACTCATAGTCGCCGATATTTTTATCTTTCGAGGCGCCCAGCGTACTGTTTATAATAAGCTCCTCGTCGGCTAAATACAGAAAATATCGAACGCGGGCGAACCCCTCGTTTGCAGTAATCGCGGAAAGTCCCGCTGCGAGCTTTTCGTTCAGCGCTTGGCGGTCGGGATATTTATCGGGGAGGTACAGCACCAATTCGTTGTATGAATTTTCTTCGCCGAATTTCAGCAGAATCTCTTCAATGTTGTCCTTATCAAGACGCACATTGAAATCGCGCAGAAGCATTGTCGGACGGACATCGGGAATACTGCCGTTGGAACAGCAGCGAAACTCCGCAAAGGTCACCTCAACTCCGCATTTTTCGCTGAAATGCTCTGCGATAATTTCGCCGAGTTCTTTTGATTGAGCGTTGTCGTAAAAATTGCCGTCGCTTCGCTGAACAACGACCGTCTTATCATTGCGCCGAAAAATTGCAAGGTCGGGATAAACGGTTTTAGAGCCGTTGCCAAGAATATCGCGCTGTGAGTAGGTGTAACTCATGCGCGAATAAACGCAGTCTGTTATCCGCCATTTTTCGCCGTACTTTTCGGAAAGATACTTCGCCGCATTACCCGCCAAAATCAATTTCTGAGGAATTTGAAAAACAAATATAGCGGCAATAGCGGCTATCGCACAAATGGCTGAAATAATTATACGCTTTTTCATGTTTCATTCTCCTTTTCATCTTTCGTTAAATGGAGTATCATTTTATCAAATTTCATTGCTGTACCTCTTTAAATATTTTGAAAAGTTTCTCATCAGCATATGTGCAAAAGCAAGATTGAATGCAATGACAGAAATTCCTATAAAACTGTAAGAGAGCACTTGATAAAATGAATATTCAAGTAAACATATACTTTTGTAAATCACATACACGCTTATAGGTAAAGCAATGATACTTGTGATTAAACAAGGTATGTACTTCCTTATCACGATAGATTGTCCAATATGTATTAGAAAGTGAAGTGTACAGCCAATAAATCCTCCTATCCATAATCCATACCAATTTGTAAATATGGATATTATGCAAAGTGAAATACATAACAGCAATTCTTCAAATACAGCAAGAGCAAAGCCCTCCGAAGATGTCTGCTCGTATTGTCTTATAATTTTAGGATACTTTTCCCTAAGAAATTTTTGGTTATGATTCAACCACGGAATAAAACCTATTATTTCTTCCATATCGTGAAATATAAACAATAACGGAAATAGCCAGACATATGATAACATAATTTTTCCCCTTTCCTGTCCGTCCTTTAGAGATATAGCAAAAAGTAAACACTTGTAACCTTTGCGACTGTATGCTCAAAGTTCACCCTGTCGGTTAAGATTATACCATAATTATTTGAGATTGTCCATTGTTTTTGCAACTTATCGGTTATAACAATATAGTTTTTTTTACTTCCGAATATCAAAATTGCTTCTTATGAAATAAATGCAGGAAATAATGGACGGCAGAAAATCGCGTGAAGCGCTTTGCCGTTTCATAAAACGCCTTTGGGCTTGTGTGCAAAGTGCAAAAAATCTAGGGAAGTACTGAATAAATCGTGGCACGCATCTTGCTTGCATATTTTCCGCCTGATTGCACGAAAACTCCTTGAAATACATCAAGTATTCCTGCGTCGTTTTCATACAATTAAACGAAAAATCTGTCTGCGCAATCTGCATACTCGATTTAATCAGTGCTTCCCTAGGTTGTGTCAAAAATGGCATTGACAAAATATGCATATAATGTTACAATTACGAAAAAACCTTGCGTTTGTTGTATTGAACTTCGTTTTAATTTTAAGATTATTATACTTTTTTACCAAAAAATATTGTGTTTTTGCATAGTTTTGCATTGTCATTATTGACAAACAGAAAAAAATATAATATTATATAAGTAAAGTAACACGTGTGCTTTCTGTGCTAAATATCGGACTGAAAACATATGTGATGGTAATTATACAGACGGTGAATTATTGAAGCGATACTCATTTTTAAAAAATAAAAAAGACCTCAAAATGAGGCCTTTTAATTACACACACTGTGTAGTCGCATAAGCGACGATTTGAATAAATTCTTATTTGAACTCGTAGTGCAATTTCATAGGGGAATGAACTTGCACTTATATAATAACATAAAAACCGGAGGTTGTCAATATGTCTGAGGAAAAAATTTATTTAGGACTTGATATTGGTACAGATTCTATCGGATATGCCGTTACTGATCAGAATTATCAGCTAAAAAAACATGGCGGAAATCCAATGTGGGGGGTTACGCTTTTTGAAGCTGCGAATTTAAATGCGGAGCGAAGAGCGTTTCGATCTGCAAGAAGGCGCCTTGATAGAAGACAACAAAGGGTTTTACTTTTACAGGAACTGTTTGCGCCCGAGATTTCAAAAATTGATAAGAAATTTTTTATTCGCCTGAAAGAAAGTGCGTTATATAGAGATGAAGCTGAATCTCAGTATTCTATATTTGATGATATTGACTATTCGGATATAGAATTTCACAAGCAGTATCCCACGATTCATCATTTGATAGATGATATGATGTACTCCGACAATAAGCATGATATTCGTCTTGTATATTTAGCGTGCGCATGGCTTGTTGCACATAGAGGTCACTTTCTGAATGAAGTTAGCAAAGACAATATTGCTGCACTTACTGATTTTTCGAAAGTAGTAGATGGTTTTATGTTATACTTTGCTGATAATGGTATCCGTGGGAGCCCAGTCCTTTAGGGAAGTGGCTGCGGACATAGCGGCGCATGGCTATAGGGGCGACCTTGTGCTGTGCATGAAGGGCATAGAGCAGGGCAGCGGCAAAAGGCTTTCGGAGATCGCCCTGGAACACCTGCCGAAAAGCGGAGTGGCCGTCTGGCTGGGGCCCGGCCACGTTCAGGAGTTCGTGGCGGGAATACCCAACTGTATGGGGATAGACGGCACCTCGGAGGAGCTGAAGGAGCGTCTGGTGACACAGTTCAGCTCCAGCCTCATACGCTTCTATTACGGCCGGGATCTCATAGGCAACGAGG
>USOZ01000118.1 GCA_900556525.1 uncultured Oscillospiraceae bacterium
GATTTGCGGTACACGTTGATAATTGCCCAATAAAATCTCGTGTATGGAAAGGCAAACCTTATGCAAACTTTGTGGATGATTGCTTGTATTGCGAATATTGCATTTTATCAAAAAAAGATGATGAAATGCTTTGTTCAGGAAGGCTTCGCATCGCATCAATAGCGGATTTTGACATTCCTGAAAATCAACGAATTAGAGAAAGCGATAAAAGATTTGACGATTTAAAAGAAAATGCGTTTATTGAATGAATCTGTCCAAACTGTGGGGGCAAATTAGTAGAACGGCAAAGCAGATACGGAACCTTTTGTGGGTGCAGTAATTATCCTCACTGTAGATTTACAGCATCTCCGGACCCACAAACAGGAGAAATTAAAATGAAAGCATAATTTTTGATCAAAATGGAGTGCTAAAAATGACTGAAGTAGTAGCGGCACTTATATGGCAGGAGAATAAATTTATGATCTGCCAACGTCCGTCGCACAAGGCAAGGGGACTTTTGTGGGAATTTGTTGGCGGTAAGGTAGAACCGGGAGAGACAAAAGAACAGGCGCTTATCCGTGAGTGTCAGGAAGAACTTGCCGTTACCTTGTCGGTGGGCAATGTGTTTATGGATGTTGTTCATGAGTATCCCGATATCACCGTTCACCTAACCTTGTTCAACGCAAAAATCGCCGAAGGTTTGCCGCAGAAGTTAGAGCATAACGATATCAAGTGGATTGCGCCGAGCGAGATTTTTAACTATGATTTCTGCCCGGCAGACAAAGAAATATTAAAAAGAATCCTTGAGGTTTACAATGGTTAAAGAGGTAATACACGATCCGATTTTTCTTGGCGTGAAGTCGGAAAAGGCGACAAAAGAAGAATCGCAGGTGGTACAGTACTTGCTGGATACGTTGATTGCCAACAAGGACAGTTGTGTTGGTATGGTAGCAAATATAATTGGCGTACGTAAACGGGTTATTGTGTTTGATAATGAAGGTACATATATGACTATGTTCAATCCTGAGATTATCAAAAAGTCATGATCGTATGATGCCGAAGAGGTTGTCTTTCTTTGTTGGGCACCCCACGAAAATGCAAACGCTATCAGACCATTAAAGTGCAGTGAAAAACCGCCGAATTCCAAACTCGAATCAAAACTTTTACAGGCTGGACGGCGCAAATCATTCAGCACGAAATAGATCATTGCAATGGCGTTTTTTATATAAAGAAAAAAGAAAACATTAATGAAATAATCTTGAAACAGGTCAAAGAGATATGATTACAAGGAGGGTTTTCAATGAGTGATCTTGCGTTATTTGAAAGAAATTTTATAGAACGAACATATCCTAATATTGTTTCCGATATGTCGATTGCTTTTGCTGAATTGGTTGCCAATTCTTGGGATGCAGGCGCTACTCGTGTCGATATAACAATTCCTCAAAAGCAAGGGCAACCGATCGTCATTGAGGATAATGGTAGTGGCATGACTGACGAAGAATTTCGTAGTCGGTGGATGGTTATAGCATATAATCGCGTAGATCATCAAGGCGAACATATCGATTTTCTTGCCGCAGATAACACGAAGATTAGAAGAATAGTATATGGTAGAAACGGTGTGGGAAGACATTCTCTCGTTTGCTTTGATGAATATTATGCCATAGAAACTTGGAAAGAAGGATGCTTAAATAGGTATGAAATAGCAGTTTCTGGTGGCAATTCTGCATTCTCTATTGAAAAACATACCCAAAAGCCTAAATCTGGAAGCGGCACAAAAATAATGGTAAACGCTATAAAGCATTTCCCAGATCCCGCTGCGATTAGCAGGACGCTAGGATATAAATTTATGTTTGATCCACAGTTTGAGGTATATGTTAATGGTGCAAAAGTGGAATATCATAGCACATTACGACCGGATAAAGAAACTACTTTGTCTACGCAGTACGGCGAATTGAGTGCGGCAATATATAGGATTCCCGATGGAGAAAAGTCTACATCCAATAATGGTATCGCCATATGGGTGAACGGGAGACTTGTTGGAAAACCTTCTTGGACTGTTGGCGATTATAAAATCGAAGATGCTAGAAGGAAATTTGCCATCAAACATGTGGTTATAGTAAAAGCTGACTTTTTAATTGATGAAATCTCATACGACTGGACGAGTTTTAGAAAAACAGAAAAAGTTCAGGAAGCAAATAAAGTGCTGACTGCATACCTTCGTAAGTATCGAATTGAGTATTATAGAGGTAAAACCACAGAAGTGCGTGATGAAGCGGTCAGGACGAATAAAGAAGTAATTCGAACTCTTTCAATTCCTGCAGTGTATAGCCTTAAGCAGTTCTTCGATACTTATCTTGAACAAAGACCTGAGGTCGAAGCAGATGAACTTAATATTATCGTATCATCTCTCGTGAATGTTTTAAGTAACGAAAGAGGATTATCTTTGTTAGCAAAGCTGTCAGTGATGTCAGATGCTTCTCTTTCCGACTTGGATAAGATACTGGATGAATGGTCAGTTTCTGATATTAAAACCATTTTAGATGAAATCAATTCGCGGATAGCGGTAATTGATGCGATTCAGAAGTTATGCTCGGATCCCCGGACTGACGAGTTGCATGTGTTGCATCCGTTGATATCTCAGGCGCGTTGGTTATTTGGGATTGAGTATGATAATCCCAACTATACATTTAACCGTAGGCTTTCAACAGTAGTGAAAGAATTACTTGATGGTGAATTAAAAGAGGAGACAACCATCAATTGGAATAAACGTCCTGATTTGGTCTTTGCCTCCGATCATACAGTTTCTGCAACTTGTACAGAGGAAATCGATGATAATGGAATTTCTTGTGTAGATAAAATCCTAATTATCGAATTGAAAAAAGGCGGTTTTCAAATTGGTAAGTCTGAGATTTATCAAGCAGAAGGCTATGTGGAAAGCATATATAAAGGCAATAAATTGAATGCCAAACCGCGAATCAAGGCATATGTGATTGGTGATTCGGTCGATTCGTCAACCAGTATTCACAAGACACAAGAAGATTTTGGAGAAGTATTTGCGTATACCTATGACCAGCTAGTTAGAACTGCTGAAAAGAGACTGTTTCATTTAAAGGCAAAATTAGAAGAGCACTATAACCAGTTTAATAGTGAAGATTATGTTAATACAATTCTGAATGAACCGGAGCAATTGAGGCTAAACAATTTATAAAAATTTATTCGATTTTCCCTGGACTTTCGCAAACCTTTGTGGTACTGTTGTGTACTGCAAAGGAGGTGCGGATATGGCACAGATGAGTTTAGAAGAATTGTACCGAGGAGAAAGTGCGGGAGAAAAGTACGGTATCTTGGGAGAAGTTATGAAAGACTTCCTCCAAAATGGGCGTCCGTCGGAATACGACGAGCGTACTTGGCTTGAAATGCTGCTTGTCAAGCACGCGCTGATTGCGGCAGAGAAAATGAAAAATGAGGGCGACACGGTGTCGGGTATGACCGATGATGTGCCGCCCTCTTCTTATGTGAGGTGGGATGAAAATGACAACGCTTGAAAATCTGTACTACGGCAATATCGTTCCGCACGAACACAGTTTTAAGCGCGGGAGTGCTTACAGTGAAGTGTTGAGCTATGTTATTCGGCATCAGGACAGCTTGATACCGACGCTTACGGCTCAGCAAAAAGAAACCTTTGAAAAGCTCAAAGACTGCGAGGCGGAACTGCACGGTATGAATGAGCGCGAAGCGTTTATCAGCGGCTTTAAGCTCGCGGCGAGAATCATGACCGAAGTGTTGTACGAGCCGTCAGAGGATTGAATTTGCAGAAACAAGGCCGAGCCGATTTCGCGGTTTGGCCTTGCGATTTTCAGTTCGACACAGCACGGTTAAAATCTGCACCGCAGAAAACAAAGAAAACAGTATTCCCGCAAAAGCGCCGGAATATACACTGTTGGAGCAAAAAACTTTACAGAATTTCCTCGGTATGTTATACTGCAAGTAAAGAAAGCAACCGACAATTGAATACACATATTTTTATTTTGAGTTTCAGACTCGCACTTACATAATCACCGATGCAACTACGCATCGGGATTGAGTGCGGGTCTTTTTGTTTTGCAAAACAGCAGTCCTCTACATAACACGGCGAAAAACCGTGTGAATTTAACAGGAGGAAAAACCAATGAAAGAATCTGTTTACACCGCTTATGAGGATCTGCCGTTGTTCCTTAATGCTGAAACGGTAGCCAAGCTCCTCGGCATCTCCATCTCAAGCAGCTACGAGCTGATGCACGAGAAAGGGTTTCCGTCGTTGCGTATCGGCTCACGGCTCATCGTACCGAAAGAAAAATTCCGCGCATGGGTCGAAGAAAAGACGGGAGGCAGCATTTGAAATTCACCCGATATCCAAAGCGTGATGCGATCCGGGATTATTTTCCTCTGCCGAATGAAATTTTCAGCTTAGGTCTCAGCACCGGTGAGATCGCAGTGTATGCGTATCTGATGTACTGCGAGGACAGGAAAACATTTCAGTGCCATCCGAGCTACAAAACGATTGGCAACGCTGTCGGCATGAGCAAAAACACCGTCAAGAAATATGTAGACAGCCTGATTGAAAAGCAGTTGATTACTGCCGAGCCGACCTCTGTGTACACGCAAAAAGGCGAAAAGCGTAACGGCAATTTGCTCTATACCATCCGCCCGATAGAGGATGCGGTGGAGTATCATTATGAACAGCAAATGATTCGTTTGGAAAGCGAAATGAGGCGGCAGGCAACACTGAAAAAACTTGCCGACTACGACCGCAAACACAAAAAATCGGCGGTTTAGCGGAGATTTTCACTCCGTACGAAAATAAGCAGGAGAAAGCGAGGGGTTGCCTTGCTTTCCCCTCGCAGGACACAGCGGACGGCAACGCCGACCGCGCAAGGGTTTGCAAGGCTTTTATGGATGGCAACAAAAACTGCGATTTAGGGGTTGCTCGAATTTTAACCTCGCTGATTTAGGGGTTGCGAATTTTACCGCAAATTTAGCTGGATATTCCGCCATGTATGTGGTATTGTGTGTTCGGCTGGGAGGTGATACTATGGCAAAGCGAAGACCGTCGGGAGACGGTATGGTGCGCAAGCGCGAAGACGGAAGATGGGAAGGCCGCATCGTTGTCGGTCACAAAAAGAACGGCGATCCGATTCACCGCTATGTGCTTGCCCGAACACAAAAGGAACTGACCGAAAAGCTCCACGACTGCATCGAGATGTACCGCGATGCCGACCTCACCGAGGATTCGAATATGACGCTCGGCGAATGGCTCGACCGATGGATCAATGAATATATGATCTTCACAATTCGCGAGAGCACGCTGGATTCTTACAAAGCGATGATTAAAAATCAAATCAAACCGTATCTCGGCGACAGACCTTTGTCGGCGCTGACCACGCAGGAACTTCAAAAATTCTATAACAGCGTCAAAAAGAAAGGTCGGGTGAAACCTGACAAGCTGCACGGCACAGAGCTTGCCGACAGTATGGTGCGCGGTATTCATATGATGCTGCACGAAGCGCTGGATATGGCGGTGCGCCTACGGCTGATTGTTAAAAACCCAACGGTCGGCACAACGATTCCCAAAAACAATTATCCGCCGAAGCAGATACTCAATGACGAACAGCTTGACAGATTTATGAAACGCATTAGGCAGGATGAATTGTGGTACGATTTCTTCTACACCGAGCTGACCACAGGACTGCGCCGAGGTGAAATCTGCGGACTGAAGTGGGAGGACTTCGATGCGGAAAACGGAAAGCTGAAAGTGAGGCGCTCGGTTGCTAAAAGGAAAGGCGGCGGATTGAATATCGGCGAAACCAAAACCGAGACGGGAACGCGCACGATTGTCCTGCCGCCGAGCACTGCGGAACTTCTGCGGAAGCGAAAAGAAACGGCAGTCAGCGAATGGATATTCCCGAATATCTATGAGCCCGAAAAACCGATGCACCCCGACTATGCTTACCACCGATTAAAAACACTGTTAAAACAGGCGGAGCTTCCGCTGATTCGGTTCCACGATCTGCGCCACACCTTCGCCACTCACGCGCTGGCGGGTCTGATACCAGAAGTCGATCCAATC
>USOZ01000119.1 GCA_900556525.1 uncultured Oscillospiraceae bacterium
GCTGGAATGTATCTCAGAGCCTTTAGCGATAGGTGTCCCTACGGTTATCGACTACGACTCGGGCGAAACAGGAAAAATGATGGTCACGCCGCGAAATATCGACGTTCTTACAGCCGATTTTGCAAGAAACATAGGTACGGCGGTGAGCCTTGCACTTAATCCGAACTTAACCGAAAATGAAATAATGTCGCTTATTGTATGATGATACGGTAATATTTCAACGTTCCTCCGAATATAATGTCATTACAGTTCAAGGCGGGGCTACCCGGGAGGAATAAAAATGGACATCAGAAATAAGCTGTCAATCGGAAAATATCGTATTATCGCGGCGCTTGGTACTGCTGTCGGAGCGCCTATTGTTTCGATTTTGATCGCAGCCGCAGCGCCCGACGCGGTTCAATACATGAGCGAAGCGGCGAAATACACACCCGTGCCTGTTGTTTCGGATAACTCAGATTTCAGCAACGGTTCGCTGATTTTATATAAACCGTCGGCTCAGCCTGTGCCTGCTGCAAGTGGACCTGAAACAGAAAATGTTCCTGATGAGCCGAAAGATGAACAGGCGGCGCTGCTCATAAGGAATATTTCGCAGGTGCAGGAGGATCTTACTGCTTTTTCCGATATAAGCGGCGAAATAGGCGAAAAAACTTTTACTCCGAATGGCGGTCCTGATTTTATAACACTCCCGAACGGCGGACAAGTGCGAAACTGCACCGATCTGTCGAATGAAACGGTTGCAAATGAAGCGAAAAAGCCATGTGGGATAATTCCCGAGCTGTACAGTGAGGAACCGCAGGTGCTTATTATACATACTCACACGAGCGAAAGCTATGAACCGTCGGAGAAAGCGTATTATGATGACGATTACACCTGTCGTTCGGAAGATCCCGATAACAGTGTTGTAGCCGTCGGCGCAGCAATGGCTGAAGAGCTTGCCAGCGCAGGTATTGCCGTTCTTCACGACGGAACAATTCACGACGCGCAGTACACGGGTGCATACGACCGCAGCCTTGCCACTACCGAGAAGCTGCTTGACGAGTTTCCGTCAATAAAAATAATTCTCGACGTTCATAGGGACGCAATAGAGGAACAGGACGGAACTCGCATAAGCGCTGTAACGAAAATAAATGGAGAAAAAGCCGCTCAGATAATGATAATATCTGCGGCTGACGACGGAAATTACAATATGCCGCACTATCTCGAAAATTTTCACTTTGCCTGTGCATTTCAGCAGGCGATAGAATCGCGCTATCCCACACTTACGCGGCCTGTTTTATTTCAGTACTGCCAGTATAATCAGCAGCTTTCGACAGGCTCGCTTCTTATCGAAGTCGGTTCGCACGGGAACTCGGTCGAGCAAGCGGTTTACAGCGGCAGACTTGTCGGCAGAGCGCTCGCCTCAATGTTCACTGAAACAAATAGCGGATTTCACAGCACAATGCCCAGATTTTTCCTCGATAAACTGCGTTGATTGCCTCCAATAAAGGGAAAACAGCCCTGTCGGAATGTTGACAGAGCTGTTTTTCTTATTTTTTATTGTCAGCTTCGCGAATAGAGGTGCGCTTTATTTTTCCGCTTATCGTTTTGGGAAGCTCGTCCACAAATTCAATAATACGCGGGTATTTGTACGGCGCGGTGTTCTTCTTAACGTAAGTCTGAAGTTCTTCAACAAGTGCGTCGCTTGCGGTATAGCCCTTTGCAAGGACTATCGTAGCCTTTACGACCTGTCCTCTTATCGGGTGAGGCGCGCCGGTTACAGCACATTCAAGAACAGAGGGGTGCTGGATAAGGATACTTTCAATTTCAAACGGTCCAATGCGGTAGCCGCTCGCCTTGATTACGTCGTCGTTTCTGCCGACGTACCAGTAATAGCCGTCCTCGTCTTTCCAAGCAGTGTCGCCTGTGTGATAAACGCCGTTGTGCCAAGCCTCGTTGGTCTTTTCGTCGTCCTTGTAATATCCGCAGAACAGTCCGTCCTTGCCGCGTTCTGCACGGATAACGATTTCGCCTGTTTCACCGGGAGGGAGCGGTCTGTCGTTTTCGTCAACAATGTCTACATTATATAAAGGCGTAGGCTTGCCCATTGAGCCGGGCTTAGGGGTCATTCCCTTGAGATTTGCGAGAATTACTGTGGATTCGGTCTGACCGAACGCTTCCATAAGTTTCAGCCCTGTATATTCGAGCCAACGGTTATAGACCTCGGGGTTGAGTGCTTCGCCCGCGATACAGCTGTATTTGAGCGCTGAGAGGTCGTATTTTTCAAGACCTTCCTTGATAAAGAAGCGGTACATTGTAGGCGGTGCGCAGAAAGAAGTTATTTTATAATCCTGAATTATTTTGAGCATATCTGCAGGGATAAACTTGTCAAAATCGTAAACAAATACGCAGGCGCCGAGTGTCATCTGACCGTAGAGCTTGCCCCATGCAGCTTTTCCCCAGCCCGTATCGGAAATGGTAAGGTGAATTCCGTCGGGATCAACGTTGAGCCAATGCGCTGCGGTCTGAATGTGACATAAAGCATAACGGTGACTGTGGACTACCATTTTGGGGTATCCCGTAGTGCCGGAAGTGAAATAAAGCAGCATATGGTCGTGCGAGTCGGTCGCGATACGCTCCATTGTTGCAGGCTGCTTTTCAATTTCTTCGTCAAAATTTACCCAGCCGTCGCGCTTGCCGTTTGCAATCAGCTTTGTAAGGGTTATTCCGAGCTCCGTTTCAGCTTCTTCAACATAACCCTCAATGTCGGGATTGTGTCCCGTACAGATGATTGCCTTTACGCCCGCGCTAGTGAAACGATAGGTGAAATCGTGTGTTGTGAGCAGATGAGTTGCAGGAATCGCTACCGCGCCGATTTTGGTAAGTCCGATAATCGCATACCAGAACTGATAATTGCGCTTCAGAACGAGCATGACCTTGTCGCCCTTGCGAATTCCGAGGCTTGTAAAAAGGTTCGCCGCCTTTGTTGAAAGCTCCGAAAGCTGCTTATACGAAAATCTTGTTTCATTGCCCTGTAAATCAACGTGCAGCAGAGCAGGGCGGTCGGGTTCAATTTCACCGTACTTATCAATAATGTCATACCCGAAATTGTAATTATCGGGACAGTTAAGCTCGAATTTGTTTAATATTCCGTTTTCGTCAAATCCCTCGTTGACGAATCTTTTGTAGTATCCTTTCACTTGTTCCATTGCTTTTGACCTTCCTTATTATTAAATCAGTACGGCGAGAAAATCACAGTCCCCGTCTATTGCAATCATTCCGTGCGGCTTAGAGCTATCGTAGTATACGCAGTCGCCTTCGCTGAGAATTTCGGTATTTTCTCCGATTATGAATTTCAGCTTGCCTTTGATGATAAAGTCCATTTCCTGACCTTCATGAACAGAAAGATGAATCGGCTTTGTGTGGTCGGGCTCAAACGGAGCGTGAACCATAATCGGCTCGATTTTTTTGTTCTTGAAGAGATATGCCATGTGCTGATAGGTAAAACCGATACGGCGTTCAATCGGCAGTCCCTCGCCCTTTCTTACGAGCGAATAGGTTTGAAGAGTGGGCGTCATGCCTGTGAGCAGTTCGATCATTTCAATGCCCATTGCTTCCGCGCAGGCGTTCATAACGGAAAGGGAAAGATCTTTTTCTCCGCTTTCATACTGCTCATATTCCTCTTTGCTGATTTTTGCTGCATTTGCCATATCTTCGACCGTGAAATCAAGACTTTCTCTTGTCGCTTTCAGTCTTGAAGATATTTCTTTAATGTCATATTTCATAAGCCTTACCTCCTGAATAAGTATTGCAGGGATATTATACCACTTTGCTGCCGCAATTTCAAGGGTTAATTGTCATAATTACAAATATGTTTCAAACGGCAGCGTTCACATTCGGGTTTTCTCGCATTGCACACAAGCCGCCCGTGCCACACGAGCCTGTGGCAAAGCATGAGTCCCTCGTCGGGCGGAACGACTTCGGCGAGCTGCTTCTCGACCTTTGCTGCGTCCTTGCTGTCGGTAAGTCCAAGGCGGTTTGTGAGCCGTATAACGTGTGTGTCGCATACAAGCGCAGGCTTTCCGTAAAGGTCGCCGCAAATCAGATTGGCAGTTTTTCGCCCAACTCCCGGAAGTTTCGTAAGCTCGTCTATCGTATCGGGAACAGTGTCGTCATATTTTTCGTGCAGGATTTTGCACATTTCCGAAATGTCCTTAGCTTTGGTCTTATAAAGCCCGCAGCTCTTGATATATTCTTCGATTTCGCTCACCTGTGCATTGGCAAACGCTTCTATGGTTGGAAAACGCTCGAACATTGCGGGTGTTACCATATTTACACGCTTATCGGTACACTGAGCGGACAAGCGCGTTGCAATCAGAAGTTCATGCGGTTTTGTGTATACGAGCGCACACTTCACGTCGGGATATTCGTTTTTGAGCAGACTGATGATTTCAAGCGTTTTTTTCTTTTTGTTCATATCAATGTTCATAGGTTTCCTTTACATAAGGGGGGAGAATATTTTAAGACAGGAGCGCAGAAGCTGTGTGCGCAGCGGCAGCCCTTCAAAGAATTCTTTTGTAACGGGTTCGGATACGGAAAGCGCTTTAAGAAACGATTCGCGCGCTTGCTTTACCGCCTTGCTTTTGTGCATCCATACGCCGTTTTCAAAGTGAAGATAAAAGCTACGGAAGTCGAAATTGCAAGTGCCGACGATAGCGGTTGTATCGTCGCCGATGATCATTTTCGTGTGCATAAATCCGGGCGTAAATTCATAGATCTCAACCCCGTTTTTCACAAGACTTTCGTAGTTTGAACGGGTCGTTTCAAATACCAGCTTCTTATCGGGACAGTGCGGAGTGATGATCTTAACGTCAATCCCGCTTTTTGCCGCGCGGATAAGGCAGTTTTCCATAACGTTATCAAGAATAAGATACGGAGTGCAGATAAAAACTGACTTCGTAGCATTTTCAATAACGTTTATGTATGCGTTTTCGTGTATCATTTCCTGAAAAAGCGGTTCGTCCGAGAAAGGAATTACAAGACCGTCATTTTTTGTTTGAAAATCGACTGCGTACTTATTGTAATCAGGCTTTTCGTCGGTTGTAAAATACCACATTTCAAGAAAAAGGGTAGTTACTTTTTTTACCGCGTCGCCTGTCAGCTTCACGGAGGAATCTTCCCAATAGCCGAAACGCCGCTTTTTATTTATATATTCATCGGCAATGTTTATCCCGCCTGTAAATGCGATTTTTCCGTCAATTATGGCAAACTTGCGGTGATCACGGTAGTTCAGAAATTTATCGAGCGACGGTTTATACGGATTGAATACCGCAGTTTGTATGCCGACGCTTCTCATTTGTTCGGGAAAATCGGCGGGGAGCAGATTTATCGTTCCTATGTCGTCGTACAGCAGGCGGATCTCAACGCCTTTACTCGCTTTATCAATAAGAATACTCAGTATTTTGCGCCACATTTCGCCTTCGCCGATTATAAAATATTCGAGAAAAATAAATTTTTCGGCACTCTCGAGCGCTTTAACAAGGTGTTCAAAGAAAATTGCCCCCGGGTTTAGGAATTCAGTTTCGGTAAAAGCATATATGTTGCTGCGGGAGTTGTTTATAATGTAGCTGGCTTCACGCTTTATAAGCGCATTTTTCTTGCTCATCATATTGAGAAGCTCGTTATCTGCGTTAATTATTCCCGCAGAGCTTTCGACTGCTTTTTTCAGCTTCGCGGTATTCTTTTTATTCAGATGCGTTCGTCCGAAAATTATGTAGAACAGTGCGCCCGCGATAGGGAAGCATAGCACAGGGATAAGCCATGCAATTTTAAAGCTCGGGTTATTGTTTCGGTTTACAATTGAGATTGCAAGCAGAAAGCTGATAAGCAGAAACGCCAGATACAGAGGTATGTACATGAATGAAAGAAACATCATCGGCAGTACAAGCAGTAATATCTGAATAAGGATAAGCATACTGATAATAAAAAGCCTGCTTGTAAAAAATTTGGCAAGTTTATTCACGGCCAACCTCCTTTTACCTTTAATATTATACATTATACGA
>USOZ01000120.1 GCA_900556525.1 uncultured Oscillospiraceae bacterium
CCGTGACTTGAAGTTCGAGACAGATTACTCAAAGAAGATCAAGGAGTCCATGACATCTGAGAACCTCATTACAGCAAAAGAGGGTATCACACTCGAGGAGGCAAAGGCAATTTTAGGCAGAGCCAGAAAAGAGAAGCTTCCTATTGTTGATGACAACATGATGTTGAAGGGACTTATCACAATCAAGGATATCGAGAAGCAGATTAAGTATCCAAATGCAGCGAAGGATGCACAGGGCAGACTTCTCTGTGCCGCAGCCGTTGGTGTTACACCGGATATCTGCGACAGAGTAGACGAGCTTGTTAAGTCAAAGGTAGATGCAATCGTTATCGATACATTCAGAGAATGTTCTTAAGACATTTGCCATGATCAAGGAGAAGTATCCGGATCTTGATGTTATCGCTGGTAACGTAGCTACAAAGTCCGGTACACAGGCTATGATTGATGCAGGCGTGGATGCCGTAAAGATCGGTATCGGACCGGTCTGTTGATTTTTATTTTACAACAATATTTACGAGCTTTCCGGGAACGGCGATCTTTTTAACGATCGTCTTTCCGTCGATGAGCGGCTTTATCGAGTCAAGTTCGGTTGCTGCGGCGATCATTTCGTCCTGTCCTGCGCTCGCGGCAATGAGCATACGCCCCTTGACTTTGCCGTTTATCTGAACTACGACTTCAATTTCGTCGTCCTGCGTTGCCGCTTCGTCAAATTCTGGCCACTTCTCATACGCAAGCGTCGCGTCGTGTCCGAGAAGCTGCCAAAGCTCCTCGCCTATGTGCGGCGCAATGCACGAAAGCATCTTCACAAAGCCCTCGGCGTATTCCTTGGGACAGCTTCCCTCTTTGTAGACAGCGTTCACGAAAATCATGAGCTGGCTTATCGCGGTGTTGAAGCCGAGCGTTTCAAAATCGCTTGTAACTTTCTTTACCGTCTGGTGATAAACCTTTCTGAGTGAGTCCTTTTTGTCGTCATTTATGTTTGCAGGCTCGCTGAAGAAGTTCCAAACGCGCATGATAAAGCGCTTTGCGCCCTCTACGCCGTCTTTGTTCCAAGGCTTCGACGCTTCAAGCGGTCCCATGAACATTTCATAAAGACGAAGCACGTCCGCGCCGTAATCGCGTACAATGTCGCTCGGATTTACAACAAATTCGGGGAAACGCTTACCCATTTTTATGCCATTTTCGCCGAGTATCATACCCTGATGAACCAGCTTCTTGAACGGCTCTTCTACGGGCGAAATTCCCTTTGAATAAAGGTATCTGTTCCAGATTCGCGAGTACATAAGGTGACCTACGGTGTGTTCGGGACCGCCTATATACAGGTCGACAGGCATCCAGTGCTTGAGCAGTTCGGGGTCGGCAAGCTGTTTGTCGTTTTTCGGGTCAATGTATCTGAGGTAGTACCAGCTTGAACCTGCGCTTCCTGGCATTGTCGAGGTCTCGCGCGTACCCTTTATGCCGTTGTGGTCATATTTTTTCCATTCGGTAGCATTTTCAAGAGGCGCCTTGCCGTTTTTGCCCTTGTAGTCGTCAAGTTCGGGGAGAACGAGCGGAAGCTCGTCGTCGTCGAGAACGTGAATTTTTCCGTCCTCAAGATAAACTACGGGGACAGGCTCGCCCCAGTAGCGCTGTCTTGCGAAGATCCATTCACGGAAGTGATAATTAACGGTTCTGCGCGCAACTCCCGCCTTTTCGAGCTTTTGCGTGATAGCTTCTTTCGCTTCTTCAACCGTAAGTCCCGTAAATTCCTCGGAGTTCATGAGCTTACAGCCCTTTCCGAGATAATCCTGCTTTTCAAAAGCCTTTTCGCTCACGTCCGCGCCGTCGATGACCTGAATCATCGGGATATTGTGCGCGACGGCATATTCAAAGTCGCGCTGGTCGTGCGACGGAACAGCCATAACTGCGCCCGTTCCGTAATTCGCGAGAACAAAGTCGCCGATAAAGAGCGGAACTTCTTTTCCGTTTACGGGATTTACCGCGTAAATCCCCTTGAGCTGACAGCCCGACTTTGTCTTGTTCATTTCGGTTCTGTCCATGTCGTTCTTCTTTATTGTTTCGTCGATATACGCCTGAACTTCTTCCTTATTTTCAACGCGCGGCATAAGATTTTTTACAATTTCGCCGTCGGGCGCGAGAACCATGAAAGTGATACCGTAGATCGTTTCGATACAGGTCGTATAAATTGAGAATTTTCCGCCGCCGACAATGTTGAAATCGACTTCTACGCCCGTTGATTTTCCTATCCAGTTGCGCTGCATTTCCTTTGTGGATTCGGGCCAGTCAATTTCGTCAAGTCCCTTTAAAAGCTGTTCGGCGAAAGCGGGCTGGTCGATGACCCACTGCTTCATATTCTTACGGATAACGGGATAGCCGCCGCGCTCGGATTTTCCGTCGATAACTTCGTCGTTCGAGAGGACCGTTCCAAGCTCCTCGCACCAGTTTACGGGCATATCAATATACTTTGCATAGCCGTCGAGGTAGAGGTTCTTGAATATCCACTGCGTCCATTTATAGAAACTCGGGTTGCTCGTTTCTATCTGCTTCGACCAGTCGTAATCGAAACCAAGTTCCTTGAGCTGCTTTGTAAAGGTCGCGATATTCTTTTCGGTGAAGCCGTTGGGGTGATTGCCTGTTGTAACGGCGTACTGCTCCGCGGGAAGCCCGAACGAGTCATAGCCCATCGGGTGAAGCACGTTATAGCCCTGCATTCTCTTCATGCGGGACATTATATCGGTCGCGGTATAGCCCTCGGGGTGACCTGCGTGCAGACCTACGCCCGACGGATACGGGAACATATCGAGAACATAATATTTCGGCTTGGAAAAATCCCATACGTCCGTTTTGAACGTTCCGTTATCTTCCCAGTATTTCTGCCACTTTTTTTCAACTGCGCTGAAATCGTATTTCATTGCTTTGCGTCCTTCCTTTTAATTCGGTGTTATTCTCTATTATTATAGTACAGACAATACGAGATGTCAAGAAAATTATTTTTATACACGGGGTTTTTGGAGAGCACAAAATGTTTCAAAAGCTGAAAAAAAAATAAGGTGAAAATTTCCTTTTTCGAACAATTCTAATTGATTTTTTTGGAATATTGTGGTATAATGATAACAATATACACTCGGATTTTATAAAATACGGAGGGTACTATGACTATTGCGAAGAAAATAAGCCTTCTTGCCACATTGTGCGCCGCAGCGGCGTCAACGGCAGTTGGTGCGTTATCACTGGTGAATTCCAGCGTTTTCATGACAAAGGATTCTGCGGCAATAATGGACGAGGACTGTTCGGGAACTTCCGAAAAGATCAACGCATATCTCAGCAGAGTCGAGCTTTCTGTCGATACGCTTTCCGATATTGCGCTGAGCAGTCTCGGCGACTTCGGAAAATTCCAGACGGACAGCGCTTATGTCGAGGAATATACGCAGGCATTTGAACAGGCGCTCATGACCTCGGCTTCAAATACGGACGGCGTTATCTGCGCTTATCTGCGTTATAACCCCGATTTTACCGAGCCGACTTCGGGTCTTTTTATGACGCGAAACAGCACGGCTGAAAAACTCCAGAGCGTTACGCCCACGGACTTCAGCATATACGATAAAAGCGACATTGCACACGTCGGCTGGTATTACACTCCCGTAAATAACGGCGGTCCCACATGGATGGATCCATACCTTAATGAAAATGTCGGAATCTATATGATCTCATACGTTGTGCCACTTTTCCGCGACGGCGTGAATGTCGGAATAATCGGAATGGACATTGACTTCACAATGATCCAGAACATTGCGGAAAACTCTGATACATACGAAACATATCTGCCCATTATCGTTGACGGAAACGGCAATGTAGCGTATTGCCGCAGCATTGACTACGGAACGAATCTTGCGCAAGCCGGCGGAAAAGGCATGGACAGACTCGCAGCGGCGATCAGCGGCGGAGAGAGCGTCAAGGAAATGATTACTGCAGATATCGGAAATAAGAGCTATCGCGCTGTATTCGGGAAACTCCATAACGGAATGACGCTCATAACCACGGCGGAGGAAACGGAGATATTCAGACAGAGCAATCAGCTTTTCATGCAGATACTCGGCGCGGTTGTCGTAATTTCGGCTGCCGCCTGCGTAATAGCGCTTCTCCTCGTCCGCAGACTTACCCGCCCGATAAAGGCGCTGAATACTGCCGCCAGCCGCATTGCAGACGGCGAACTTAACGTAACGGTGGACTGTTCTTCAAACGACGATATAGGCGTACTTGCGGGAAGTTTCAGAAAAACTGCCGAAAAGCTCCGCGATTACGTCGGATATATCGACGAGCTTTCGGGCGTTCTCGATAAGATCGCGGGCGGAAATCTCGATATTTCACTCAGTCTCGATTATCAGGGCGAATTCGCAAAACTGAAAAATTCTCTCGAAAATATTTCCAAATCGCTCAACAGCACTCTTTCGGAACTTGACGTTGCCGCCGATCAGGTCGCTGCGGGCGCTGATCAGGTTTCGAGCGGCGCGCAGTCTCTCGCTTCGGGTTCGACCCAGCAGACCGACTCGATACAGACGCTTGTTGATACTATCGGTGAAATTTCCGAGCAGATAAAGGCGAACGCCGATGAAGCGGGTCACGCGAGCCAGAGCATGAACGAGATCGGCAGAGAAGCGAACCTCAGCAACGAGCGCATGAACAATATGCTCGACGCTATGCACGACATAAGCAAGAACACGGAAGAGATAAGCGCGATAATGAAAACTATCGAGGATATTGCCTTCCAGACGAATATTCTTGCGCTTAACGCGGCTATCGAGGCTGCGCGCGCAGGCGAAGCGGGTAAGGGCTTCGCGGTAGTTGCCGACGAGGTAAGAAACCTTGCGTCGAAATCCGCCGAAGCGTCGCAGAATACCGCAGCGCTTATCAGCAAGACGACAGACGCCGTTGAAAACGGTTCGAGAATCGCGAATGAAACTGCCGAATCGCTCCGCACGGTCGTTGCGAATATTGATGATATAGTTAAATCCGTAGACGATATTTCGAGAAACTCGCAGAGTCAGGCGGAAGCTGTAGTTCAGGTAAATTCCGGAGTAGAACAGCTTTCAGCCGTAACGCAGAACAACTCCGCGTCCTCCGAAGAAAGCGCGGCAGCCGCGCAGGAGCTTGCGGGTCAGGCGAATACTATGAAGTCGCTTACGGGACGGTTCACGCTTCGCAAGTAAAAAATAAAAACGCTTCTCCCCTGCCGCGAAAATGCGGTCGGGGAGAATTTGTGTGCAAAGGGCGCAGGTTCGGAGGAAGCGTCGGCTTTTGCGCCGAAAATAATTTGACAAAGCCGAAAGGAAAAATGTTATGAGAAAATACGTCGGAATTGCGGCGCTGCTGTGCGCGGCGGCAGTTCTTTCAGGCTGTGCGAATACAGCCGTTCAGGCCACGACCACGACCGCTCATGTAATAGCTGCGGATATTGAGGTAAAAGAAGTTACTACCGCTGCGGAAACGACTGTAGAAACGGCTGCGGAAACTACCGCTGCTGAAACTGCCGAAGAAAGTGAAGAAAATGAAAAGCTGGATTTTGTCGGCTGGAAGCTCAACGAGGCAGTTGACGCGCTCAAAAAAATCGGGCTGGACAAGTCGTATATAGAATGGAATTCGGACAACGGCGAAACTATAATCGCAAAGAGCAACTGGACTGTAACAGAGCAGTATATCAGCGACAATAAGCTCTGTTTTACCTGCGCGCACACCTCAAAGGGAATTATCAACCCCATACGCGCTACGGGCAAAAAGGCGATCGAGTTCCTGTCGAACTCGGAATCTGTCGAAAAGCTCAAAAATGTGCTGACGAACATTTCTACCGTTAAGGACATAAAGGATAAGCTCGAGGATATTTTTGTTTCGGACAGATAATGTTAGGGAAGTGCTGATTAAATCGAGTATGCAGATTGCGCAGGCAGGTTTTTCGTTTGATTGCATGAAAACGACGCAGGA
>USOZ01000121.1 GCA_900556525.1 uncultured Oscillospiraceae bacterium
TCGCCGCGCTGATCGGGGAGCTCAAGGCGGCGCAGGAGTGGGTCCATGTCACCGGCGCGTTCTCTCATTTTGCGTGGCCCGGCAACGCCGAGGTCTGCGAGGCGCAGTATAAGAAGCTGCTTGCCGGCGCGGAGCAGCTCAAGGCGGCGGGTCTGGACGTTCCGACTCTGACGGTCGATAACTATAAGACTGTGCTCGACGGCGTTCTGGCGGGACTGAGCGACGAGGGTCTGACCGAGCAGGCGCGTGAAAAGGTCGCAGCGGCAGTAAATGCACAAAAGGACGTTATCACGGCGAAAGTTACCGAAGCTGTCCGCGCACAGGTTCAGGTAAAGGTTCTCGAAACGCTCGGAATGACCTCCGTGCGCCGGCGTTGAGCGCCGCGCTGTTTTCATCAAGCTGCGAAAGTCCGTCGTAAAGCGTTCCAACACCTGCGGTAAGTTCGCCCGTGCCGTCATAGAGCGTTTTTGCGCCCGCTGCGAGCTGCTCCGAACCGTCCGCGAGGGTATTTACGCCCTGAGCAAGTTCATCAGAGGAGGAAAGCAGCGTTTCAAGTCCGTCCGCAAGTTCTCCCGAACCGCTGATAAGCTGATCCATAGCGTCGGTGAGCTTTGTGGCAGCCTCGGTGAGCTTGTCGATGTCCTCAAAGCCGTCCACTTCAATATCGTTGAACACTTCGTTTGTAGCAACGGTAAAGGTGTTGGTAAGCGAGAAGTTCTTTACGTCCGCAGTTATTTCGAAATATTCCGGAATTTCGACCTTTTCGCTGTCAAGTCCGAGATTTTCGGTAAGTCCTGGGAAAGCTATCCCGACTACAGCGCTGCGGTCGCCGTCGTTGATAAGGCGGCAGTTCTTTACCTCAACGTTCGTGAAAACGTCGTTGTCGAGCAGCATACCCGTTATCGCCGCGAACGGAACGTAGATTTTCTCTTCCTTTCCGTCGATCGTGCGGGTCTCGTACTGATTGTTGGTAAATTCATAGCGGATTGTTACCTTTCCGCTCTTTCCCGCGAGGTCTGCGGGAGAAATTTCGTTTCCGTCAAGCAGGTATGTAACTTTCATATCGACGGGCAGCGTCTTATCTATCGTGCCCTGATAATAAATATCGCCGCCGTTTGCGCTCCATGTGAGGTCGCCGCTTCCCGAAAAGCTCTCGTTGCCCTTTACGTTTTCAATTCCGCTCAGCTCGGAATAATCGGAGAGAGCGTTTTCGCCGAGCGTGTTTTTGAGCCAGTCGCTTACGATTATTTTATTTCTGCTGCCGTCCGCGTTTGCGAAAACATAGACGGTTTCGTCCTTTACGGGGGTATCTTCGCTGTCGTTTTTTGTTTCAACTGCGGCAGGTTCGGTGTTTTCCGTCGCATTGTTCTTATCCGAATCGGCGGCATAAACGATACCTGCCGAGCTTAATATTACCGCCGCGCCTACTGCTGCGGCAAGGATCTTCTTTGTTCTGATGCACATGATATATCTTCCTTTCTTATCAGTTGGTTACTTTCTTCTTCATACCTGCCGTTGTTGCGATTATGAGCTTATCGCAGAGCATGAGCAGAGCGGGCAGGATAAATACTACGCAGAGCATACTTACTATAGCGCCGCGCGCCATAAGCATACACATGGAGCTGATAATGTCGATGTCTGAATAGATCGCTACGCCGAATGTCGCCGCAAAAAGTCCCATGCCGCTTACGATTATCGAGGGTATCGAAGAAGCGAGCGCCGTTGTTACCGCCGAGCGTTTATCCGCGCCCAAAATTCTTTCTGATTTATATCTGGTCGTCATAAGTATCGCATAATCGACCGTCGCGCCGAGCTGGATAGTGCTTATGCAGATAGGAGCGATGAACGGAAGCGACTGACCGAGATAATGCGGAAGTCCGAGGTTGATGAATATTGCAAGCTCGATTACCGCGATTAAAATGAACGGGAGGCTCGCACTCTTGGTAACTATTGCGATTATTACGAATATCGCTACGATAGATACCGCGTTTACAACTTGGAAGTCGCGGTTTGTCGTTTCTATCATATCTTTCATGCAGGGCGCTTCGCCGATAAGCATACCGTTTTCATCATATTTCTTGAGTATTTCATTGAGCGAATCTATCTGAGCGTTTACATTGTCGCTCGCTACCTTATATTCGGAGTTGATGAGCAGCAGTTCCCATTTATCGCTCTTTAAAACGCTTCTTATGCTGTCGGGGAGTATTTCTTCGGGAACTCTCGAGCCGATAACGCTTTCAAGTCCTATTGCATATCTTACGCCGTCTACCTCGTCCATTTCCTTTATCATGTTTCTTACGTCCTTGCTCGGCAGATCCGCGCTTACAAGAACCATGTGCGTTGAGGCGATGTCAAAATCCTCCGAGAGCTTTGAATTTGCGATAACGTATTCCATATCTTCGGGGAGGCATTGTCCCATATCGTAGTAAACCTCGTCGTTCGTCCTGTTATAGCCGTAAAGCGCGGGCGCAACAAGCACTGCGAATACGATAAGGAACGCGGGGAACACTTTTGTGACCTTTGAAGCGAACTTTTCCATGTTCGGGATAAGGGATTTGTGTTTCGTTTCCTGAAGCGGCTTATCGAGGAGGAGTATAAGCGACGGGAGAACGGTCACGCAGCCGACTACGCCGAGCAGAACGCCCTTCGCCATTACAAGACCGAGGTCAAAGCCGAGCGTAAACGTCATGAAGCAGAGGGCGATAAAGCCCGCTATCGTTGTTAAGGAGCTTCCGACAACGGAAGTGAGCGTTTCGTGAATCGCCGTCGCCATAGCTTCCTTATTATCGGTGTTATGTGTAAGCTGTTCGTTATAGCTGTGCCAGAGGAATATTGAATAGTCCATTGTTACGGCAAGCTGTAAAACAGCGGAAAGAGCTTTCGTTATGTAGGAAATTTCTCCGAAGAAGAAGTTTGTGCCGAGGTTCAGAAGTATCATCATGCCGATACTTGCGAGGAAAACGAACGGAACAAGCCAGCCGTCTAGCAGCGCGACCATTGCTACGCACGCGCATATTACCGCAAGCGCAACGTAAATAGGTTCTTCCTGTTCGCAGAGGTCTTTAAGGTCGGTAACCAGAGCGGACATACCCGAAACGAAGCATTGTTTTCCGCAGACGGAGCGTATCTCGCGTATCGCGTCCATTGTTACGTCGGCAGATGTCGCGCTGTCGAAGAAAACCGCGATCATTGTAGCGCCGTCTTTGTTGAATTCATTGTAGAGCTTATCGGGGAGCAGTTCCATCGGGATAGAAACGTCTGCGAGGGAGCTGTACCAGAGGACGGTATCAACGTGTTCGACGTCCTTTATTTTATCGGTAAGCGCCGCAACGTCCTTATCGGGCATATCCTCCACGACTATGAACGAGAACGCGCCTTTTCCGAAGTCCTCCATAAGTTCGTTCTGACCGATTACGGTATCCATATCGTCGGGCAGATAATCGAGCATATCATAGTTTATTCTCGTCCCGATCATTCCCAGCACCGACGGTATCATCAGCACAAGAGTGATAATCAGGATAGGTATGCGGTATTTTACGACCGCCTTTGAAAATTTCATTTTCTGTCATTCCTTTCTCATCTTCTGTATTTCTTTGCGAGGGGTATTTCTTTTCTCCATTTTTCATTAAGGCTGCGCGTGCGGTACATTTTAGTGAAGCTGGCGATAAAGTCGGCGACCATTATCGTACCGAGCGCTACGGCGAGAATGTTAAGGAGTGTGGGCGGAACGCGCTGCGTAAGCCGCAGAAGCGGCTCGAAGCAGCTTCCCATAAAGGAGGTTATGAGGAGCGCGAAGCCCGTACTTGTCGGAACGGAGGTATATTTCGTGATATGAAGCGGAATATCGTTGTAATTCCAGTATTCAAATCCGAAAACCTTTTCAACGAAGAAGCCGAGCGCGATTTCACCGAGGCTTACGACCGTGAAGGATATGAGGAAATATACCACATATTGCATCTGCGTTTCGCCTTGGAGAAACTGCGTACCCAGCAGGCGTATATCGCCCGGAACTCCGAAGAGAACGAACATTCCGACTACGAGCAAGCCGTACCCGAGCAGAAACGGGAATGTCATGTTCCTGTTGTCGATATAGCCGTGCTTTAAAAGCATCCATGTGTTTTCAACAGTAAAGCCGATAAAGGATATTATCGCCGTCATCATTATAAGAACCGAGCTGTCGTATCCTGTCATAGCAGACACTCCCTTTCTTTAAGGAAGTGCTGATTAAATCATGCCTTGCGTCGTCCTCATTGTACAATCTGCGCACCAGATTTAATCATTGCTTCCTTAATCTTTGCTTATTCGTCCGATTTGTCGATAGTTATTTCGATCACGTCAGGCTTCTGGTTTTTCGCAATCTTGACCGCGAGCAGAATAGTCACGAGATTGAGTATTCCGTCCGCGAGAATCGACGCGCCGAGAAGAATTACCATAACGCTTGCGCCCTTTTCGGGGTAAAGCAGCAGAAGCGCGCCGATAATAAGTGAAATTGCCGCAAAAACGGCGATAAGCCACCAGCTTTGTATGCCGAAGCGTCTGGAATCGTTCGCGATCTGAATTTTGAATATTCCGTCGGCAATAACGGCAATTCCGATAACGCAGCAGATGAAGCTTATCATGCTCTGCGCATTTATTATGACTGCTGTTCCGAGAACCATAAAAAGTATTCCGAAACAAAGGTCATACTGAAATGCTAAGCGGAACAGGTCCTTTGAAAAATATCCTATCAGCTTTACTATGCCGAAGAGGATAAGCGAAACGCCGAGGACGATTCCGATAAAGAGTGCCGAGCTTTCGGGGTTTACGATAAAGATTATTCCGAGCAGGCACATGAACGCCGACATTATGATATAGCCTGCTTTTGCAGCGGTAACGGGTAACGATGATTTCATACCGATAACCTCCTTTCCTTTTACGCTTTTATTATACCCCGTCGGAAGCAAAATTGAAACGGATAAAAAAATCCCCGTGTCTGAAAATAAGACACGGGGGGCTTTGTGTGATAATTTTGGGCAAAATGGGGCGTTTGCACAATTATTCGTCGGTGCAGCGGTTGACGAGCTGTTCGGCAACGCCCTGACGTATTTCAAACAGGCGGCGGAAGTCGTCAAGTGCGGATTCTTTCATTCCGCCGTTCATCCAGTCGATAACCTGACCGAAGCAGACGCACTTGTAAAATCTTATAAGAATATTTTTATCGTTCGGGTCAATCTGTTTTTCGCCGAGCAGCTTATTTATGTAAGTCGTCACGACATATTCGCAGACATTGAACAAACAGCGCTCGAAAAGCTCGCGGTTTGCCGAATTATATACATGGTACACGGCTTTTCGGTTTTTTACGGCGTAGCTCACCGCAACGTTAAGGCACTGGTCAAAATTGTCTATCGTCGGGTAGCGGTCTATTATCGCTTCCGCGTCCTCAACGACGATCGCTTCGATTACGGCGGGCAGATCCTGAAAATGGTAGTAAAACGAGTTGCGGTTTATTCCGCAGTCCTCGACAATATCTTTAACGGTTATTTTATTTATCGGCTTTTCCTCGAGCAGCTTCAGAACCGAGGCTTTTATTGCGGCTTTTGTGAGATTTGACACGGCTTCTCCTCCCTTATTGCAATGCTGTAAACAGTATTATAGCATTTTTTTGCGGAAATGGCAATACCCGACGGGGATTTTGCGTGCGGGGCTGCGAAGTACAGCAAAAGGGCGGCTTTCAATCCTTTTGCGCCATATCCCACTTTCGCTAACGCCGCCTTGGGGAAGCTGCGCTTAGCACAGCTTAGTGCGCCGATTAGCACGTCGCCGATTTGCAGAAGTGTGAAAGACGCGGCGTTTCGGCGGAGGTTTCGGGGAATGTGAAGATTGAGAAAGCCGCAGCGGCAGCCGATGAGGGGCGCTTTCGAACTGCTCTTCTTTTCC
>USOZ01000122.1 GCA_900556525.1 uncultured Oscillospiraceae bacterium
GCTGCGGAGCCTTTTCAATGGGGCTTATCGCGGCGCAAGATCAATGTGCCGCCGTTACCTGCGGCCGCTCCCGTTCGAGAAGCTGAACAAAACGTTTATCCGCGAGCTTTATAAGAGCCGCGCGGGGCTTGCGATAGTACCTATGCAGGACATTATCGGGCTTGACGACAGGGCGAGAATGAACATTCCCTCGACTCTCGGCGGAAACTGGAAATGGCGCGCGACAAAGCGCCAGATAAACGCCTCGGGCGCGGCAATGCTGCGCGACCTCGCAAAAACGTATTACAGGTAAAACGACCTCCGTCGTGCGCAGGCATGGCGGAGGTTTTCTGATTTTTATTTCAATTTTTCTTTAACATTGATCAATGACCCTGCTGCTCCCAAAGCAAATGTAGTTTGGTTTGCCCCAGGCGTTCCACGCCATTATCGCATGATAAGGAATAAGCAGAAAAATGATGAGTCACCTGATATTATCAATATAGTTCTTTCGTGTATCATATTTTCATTTTAAAAATGCGCCAACTTCATCAAGAGCAGTCAAACGCTTCTCTGAACGCTCTGATATTTTTCCCGTCAGAGCATCCGTAAACCGCAAACACGACCTCTTCGAAGTACCGCCCGTATCCCTCGTCTATAAGCACGCGGCGGAAATACTCCGAAACTTTTTGCGGGCTGTTTCCGAACGCGCCGCAGCCCCATGCACCGAGAACAAGGCTTCTGTAGCCTTTCTCCGCCGCAATGCACATAAGGATACGTATTCTGCGCAGAAAAGTTTCCTCGACGGTCCGTGCGGAAGCGAATATTGCCGCTCCCCTCCTGTTTGGCGCGGGAATTGTTATCACGGAGGTCCCGAACGGCTCGAGCGACAGTGTGCAGTCCGCCTCGCGAAAAACGCAGACATAAGGCGAAAGCAGCATATAGTCCGACTCGACGCTGCTTTTATGCGTGTTGTTGTATTTGTACATTTCGGCGGCTGCGCGCGACGAAATCGAAGCATACAGCGTGCTGCACCGACATAGACTCTCTTCCTGCGCATTCGCGCCGGTTCTGAAACCTCCGCCTGCATGATGAGCGTTCGCAAAATTCAGCACAAGCGCGTTTTCAAAACGGCGCGCCGCCTGAAACGAGTCCTCGTTCGTCACGCTTATTCGGCACATTTCACCGAATTTCTCTGAGAAATCCTTTTTCAGCAATTCTTCGCCTTTTTGAGGAGCGTATACTTCAACGCACTCATAGTCGTATTCGGGCAGACTTATGACCTTTCCCGAAAGCTCATATTGTTTTTTTGAAGTTATTTTTATCGTTTCCACCGCAGTCGCGATATTGTTCATTTCAGCCTCCGTTTATTGTTTTGTTTAAGCATATCATATACGGCTGTTTTTGTCAACATTCCGCCTTGTAAAAATAAAATAAAATATTTTTAGAAAAAGGCTTGACAAATGGAGAAAAAAGTTATATAATGTTAAAGCAATGATGAATTGCATACCCCGTGTCTGGGTGTGGCGCAGTTGGTAGCGCGCTACCTTGGGGTGGTAGAGGCCGTGGGTTCAAGTCCCGTCACTCAGACCAGTAAAAAAACCGCTTTGTAATGCCAAATAAGGCTTGCAAGGCGGTTTTTTATATGTAAAAATTTAAAAAGAGGACACCCCCTCACCATAATAGCGAAGGAATGCCCTCGTTTACATTATAGTCCAACTGTCAAAGTTTGTCAACAAATTTAAGAAAAATAAAACCTTAGGTTTATAATTAACGGGACTTAACAGCACTAAAACTCCTTGAAATACATCAAGTATTCCTGCGTCGTTTTCATACAAGCCCTGTGGGAGCTTCCGCCTACGAAAGATCTGTCTGCGCACCCGATTTAATCAGTACTTCCTTATTCCACCGTCGGCTGCAGCTCTTGCCTGTTCTCATTAGCCTTGACAATATCGCTGCGTATGCTCTCGGGCAGTTCTTCAAGCGGCTGCGGCGCGGGACGCGCAGTGTAAAATCCCTGAATAAGGTCAACGCCGTATTCGATCACCGCGTTAAGCTCTTCAAGCGTTTCAACGCCCTCTGCGAGCACCTTTATATTGTTGTGCTGCGCGAAATCTATCGTGCTTTTCACGAACAACTGCTTGTTCACATCGTCCTGAATTCCCGAAATAAGGAAGCGGTCGATTTTGATCACCTGCGGTCTAAAGCGCAGCAGGCTGACAATGTTTGAAAATCCCGTTCCATAGTCGTCGATAGCCACTTCAAATATCGGCGTGTCCGAAAGCTTTTTCAGGTCCTCGTCAGTCACCTCGTTCAACTCCGTTATCTCAAGCGTACAGCTTGAAAACAGGTGCTGATACATATTTATGAGCATTTCACTGTCCTTTGCCCTAAGGAAATTTCCGGGGATAATATTGATGAAAATGCGGCAATTGCCAAATTCCTCGCGGTGCGAATTTATGTATTCCATAACGTTGAACAGCGTCGCGCGCTCAATGTCGTACAGGCGGTTGTATTCCTTCGCGATTCTGATAACTTCGCCGGGGTTCATGTTTATTTCATCCGCCGTGCGCATAAGCGCCTCATACGCGCAAATATCTCCCGTGCGCGCGTCAACTATAGGCTGGAAATGATAACGGAAAAGATTTTTCTTTATAAGTATCTCGAACAGCTTGTATTTTTCGCCCGCGAGGTCACTCTTTACCGCAGGCAGCGTTCCGTATTTTATGCGGTTACGCTGAAGCGCCTCGGTCGCAGCCTTGATATAAAGCGGAAGCTCGTCGCTCTTCCAGCCGGGCTTTGTCGTATAACAGCCGCAGTTTACCTCGATGAAGTAATTTTTACTCTGCTGATACGAATCTGTGATGCCGAAAAATACGCTTACGGCATGGTTAATGATATCGCTTATAGCCTCGAAGCTCGACTCGAGGTTTATTATTGCAAACGTATCCTCGGAAATGCGCGCGATGAGCGTTTCTTTCGGGTTGGAGATGCGCAGAGCTTCGGTCACAAGGCAGACCGCCTCGTCTATCGCCGAAGCGCCGTAGTTGTCAAAAATAAATTTATATCTCGGAATGTTATAAATGGAAATCGCGAAGCATTTCTTTGAATATTCGGCTTCATTCTCCGCAATTTTCGCGTGCAGACCGCGCAGACTGAAAAGACCCGTAAGCGCGTCGTGATCATTGTTCTTGTTCAGTCCCTCAGTCATATGTTCCTGCTCGATACGGCTCACAATGGTGCTGAACCCGATATTCATGATGCGCGAAACGCGGTGAAGCTTATGCGCAGTGTTTTCAATATCCGCCGTTTTTACGATATAATACCCACACACCTTACTTTCAACAAAAATTGCCTGAAAAATAATTATTACATTTTCTTTCATTGCGCCCACAAGGTCGGGGCACATTTCACTAATCTCGAAAAGCTCCTGATTGCGCGCACTATAGTCATTCTGACGGCAGGAGATGATGACCATTTTATCGGAAAACGGGTGTTCTGGGTCTGTTGGTATGCCTTTTCTTATCGAGGCGAGAAAATCGCTGTTTAGAGCGACCGCAGAGCCGGGGATAATATGTTCGTTGAGGTTCTGACCGATAATGCCAAGGTCGGTGCTTTCGAGAATTCTGTCCGCCCACGAATATATTACATTTTCGTGCGACTTCATTTCGCGTACCATATTATAAAGCTTATCCGCAGTCTTGCGATAGCTGAAATCCGACTCCGCGCAGCAGCCGCAGGATTCCGAAACGGTAAATTCGTAAACTTCTTCCGCGGTATACGGTTCGGCGTGATTTTCCATTGCGTCGGCGGCAATTTCAATGCACAGCTTAGCCAGATTCGGAATATTCTGGCTGCACGTTGTAAGGCGCGGCGTATGGAACGCAGCGCTTTTCATCCCGTCGAATCCCGTAACGATAACGTCGTCGGGAACGCGTATGCCGTACATCGCCAGTCTGTCACAAGCCGCGATTGCCATTATGTCGTTCGCGCATATGAGCGCCTGCGGAATATCCTTATCCGCGACCAGTTTATCTATTATGTTCATTACGGGAACATCCCAGTATCCTCCGTAGAAAATCTTTTGTTCATCGGCGGGAAGCCCGTGCTGTTCTACAACTTCACGGAAACAGCGAAGCCGCTGTTCGGAATCCACCTCATCCTTAACTCCCGCGATAAAATACGCCTTTTTAACGCTATGAAAATCAAAAACATGGCTTATGAGCTGCTTAAACGGCTTTTCAAAACCCTTTACAACCGAAAAACAGCCTTCGTAGCTTCCGTAAAGCGTAAGAACAGGTATCTTGCGGTTTTGCGCCTCAGAGATAAGACGTTTTACGAGTGCCCTGTCATAAAAACGCTTGTCATCGATAATGAGCATATCGATAAGTTCGAAATTTAACGCGCGGTAGATTGACTTTGCGCCTTGGTCGTACCCGTCACCATAGTAAAAATCGAGGAAGCTGTTAAAAACAAGAAGCCTGTAATTACGCGGCAAAGCGTTACGAAATAAAGCCTGCAAAAAATCGGAAGAGAATTCGTCGTGAATTTTTGTTGTACATACGCCGATAAGCCTGTATTCGCCCAGCATGGTAATATCCGCCTTTCTATCGGTGTGTGCAGAATTGCAACTATGCACTTCTACAATAATACTTAATGATATTATACCATAAACTGTAATAAATGTCAATTAAAAACAACAATAACAGCATTGCCATTGTTGCAAAAATCCCAGCAATATGCTATAATAATGTTATAATTAAGCTCTACGGAGGTCGTTATGGTCAATTCAAAGGAATGGGACTGGGGTATTGCGCCGCGCGAGGCGTGGCTTATCCCGTCCGAAGAAAGCTATTACTACGCGGAAAAATGGAAAAGTGAAAACAGGCGGCGCCTGCTTGACCTCGGCTGTGGGCTTGGGCGCCACTCGGTATTTTTCCATGAAAAAGGATTCGAGGTTTCCGCCTGTGACCTCTCGGAATACGGCGTTGAGCACCTTCGCAAGTGGCAGAACGAAAAGGGTATCTCCTTTCCGACAGCCGTGTGCGACATGAAAACTCTGCCTTTTGGCGACAATTCATTCGACTGCATTTATGCGTACCACGTTCTCTCGCATACGGACACGGCGGGGTTCAGACAGGTGCTTTCGGAAATTCGGCGAGTTCTTCGCCCCGACGGTGAAATATTCTTCGACCTCTGCTCGAAAAGTTCATGGAGCTTCACCGAATCCGACTACCCGCATATCGATGAAAACACGCTCCGCTTCGTCGGAGGGATCGAGGACGGGATACCGCACTTTTTTGTTGACCGAAGCGACATTGACGGGCTTATGGCGAACTTCAGCCTGAATAAAATAAGGCATATTTTCGACCTCGACACGCCGCTTTCGCGCGGCGGCGGAACGCACTATTTCATAGAAGCGGACACTATCTGAACAGAAAGGTTTTTGACATGGCAGAAAAGCGTTACAGCACAGTAAAAAGCCCCGCGAGCATACCCGCACAGATCGAAAAGCTGAAAAGCCGCGGCTGTATAATCGAGGACGAAAAAGAGGCGGCGTTTGTCCTTTCAACAGTGAACTATTACCGCCTTGTACACTATTTTGAAGTGTTTTTAATAAATAAACATCAATACCGTGAGGGGACATCTTTCGACAAGGTAATGAGCATATACGATTTCGACAGGCTTCTGCGCTCGCTTTTGCTGACAGCGCTTGAAGAAGTTGAGATCGCGCTTCGCGCGCAGGTGTCCAACTACCACGCAATGAAATACGGCGCGCTCGGCTATCTGAACGAAGCCAGTTTTGACGTTCATCACAATCACAGGCAATTTCTGCGAAAAATAGAACGCATGATAGAAAGCAACAACGGCGAAGCGATCGTTATGCACCACATCAACAAATACGGCGGTGCATTTC
>USOZ01000123.1 GCA_900556525.1 uncultured Oscillospiraceae bacterium
TATAGACAAAAAATCTTCGTATAACCTCTATATGCAAGATTATACTCGATTTTTTGTATAGTTTTTAATTGGTGCTGAATATAAGACGTCTTTGTATATAAAACTTGAAAATCGCGAAAAAAGTTGCAGTTTTTGGTAAATTTTGTGCCAAACTGTGTTAAAAAGCGTACCATGTTGGAAATATTTGGCAAAAATCACAAAACAAGCTGTTGAAATACGGTAATAATCATGATTTTTTAACAAATGTATTGCACTAATAGGTTAAATGTGCTATAATGATATTATATAAAAATGATGTTTATATGCAATTTTACAACAATTTTACATTACACGGCGGAAGGAGTGACTTTATGACAATCACTGTACCGGAGCAATACAGGCTCCCACTTCATCTCTTTCACGAGGGAAATATAACAAAGGGCTATGAATTTTTCGGTTCTCATCTCACCGAGCAGAATGGAAAAAAGGGTGTTATATTCCGCGTGTGGGCACCGCAAGCAGCTTCGGTAAGCGTTGTGGGCGACTTTAATCGTTGGGACAGAACCGGCGGCTACATGAACAAGATAGGCGACGGCGGAATCTGGGAGCTTTTCGTTCCCGGGCTGAAAGTCTACGACGCGTATAAATACAGCATTGAAAGCAAGTACGGTCAGGTGCGGCTAAAGGCGGATCCTTACGGATTCCACATGGAAACGCGCCCGAATACCGCAACGAAAATATACGACCTTTCGGGATATAAATGGAAAGACGGAAAGTGGCAGGAGGAACGCAAGACAAAGGATGTTTACTCCGCGCCCATAAACATTTACGAGGTTCACCTTAATTCGTGGCAGCACAAGAATTATGAGGAAGAACTGTTCAATTACATGGAGTGCGCGCGCGAGCTTGTACCTTATGTAAAGAAAATGGGCTACACTCATATCGAAATGATGCCTATTGCGGAATTTCCGTTCGACGGCTCGTGGGGCTATCAGGGTATCGGCTATTACGCGCCGACATCGCGTTTCGGAACTCCGCACGATTTCATGGAATTTGTGGATTACTGCCACCAGAATGAAATCGGCGTAATCCTTGACTGGGTTCCCGCGCACTTTCCGAAAGACGCGGCAGGTCTTTACGAATTTGACGGCGAATGCTGCTATGAGTATTCCGACCCGCTGAAAAACGAGCATCGGAACTGGGGTACGCGCGTTTTCGACTGGGGAAAGCCCGAGGTTCAGAGCTTCCTTATTTCAAATGCGACATACTGGTTCGACCTTTATCATATCGACGGACTGCGCGTTGACGCGGTGGCTTCAATGCTCTATCTCGACTATGACAGGCGCGAATGGCGGCCGAACTGCCACGGCGGAAACGAAAACCTCGAAGCGGTCGCTTTCCTCCAGAAATTAAATGCGGCATTATTCGGACAATTCCCGAATATACTTATGATTGCGGAGGAGTCGACGTCGTGGCCTATGGTCACAAAGCCCGCTGATATAGGCGGACTTGGCTTCAATTATAAGTGGAACATGGGCTGGATGAACGATATGCTCCAATATATGTCGATGAATCCCGAATGGCGCCCCGACCACCACAACAAACTGACGTTCTCGTTCTACTACGCTTTTTCCGAGAACTATATTCTCCCGATCTCACACGACGAGGTCGTACATGGAAAATGCTCCATGCTCGATAAGATGAGCGGTCCGAGAGAACTTCGGTTCGCGTCGTACAGAACGTTCCTCGGCTATATGATGGCGCACCCCGGAAAGAAACTGCTGTTTATGGGTCAGGAATTCGCGCAGTTCAAGGAATGGAACTACAAAACGGGTCTTGACTGGGACGTGCTTGATTTTCCTGAACACAAGCAGCTCTGGGAATATCAGAAAGCACTGAACAAATTCTATCTTGATACAAACGAGCTTTGGGAAATCGACAACGACTGGTCGGGATTCAAGTGGATAAGCAGCGACGATAATCATAACAGCGTTATCGTTTTCCGCCGCTTCAATAAGAAGGGCGAGGAAATAATCGCCGTGTGCAATTTCCAGCCGAAACGCCACGAGGAATACAGCTTCGGCGTTCCGTATTATGCGGATTATGAGGAGATATTCACTTCCGAGGCGAAGGAATTCGGCGGAAGCGGCTACCGCAACAAAAATATCAGTTCCCGCCGCGAGGATATGCACGGCGAGAAGTTCGCGGTAACGATCCACATTGAGCCGATGTCCGTAATGTATTTCCGCCCCGTGAATATAAAGGATTATGACGCGGAACAGCTTGCGCTTGCGAAAAAAGCCGAACGCGCAAAAAAATCGGCGGAAAAAGCGGCGAAGCCGTTGACCAAAAAAGGAAAGTCAGCGCCGAAAGCGGCTGAAAAACAGGCGGCGAAAAAGCCCGCCGCAAACAAAACGGCAGCAAAGGCGAAGAAAAATAAACAATAAGCTATTATAAATTCGGAGGTTAAAGATTATGAACCATGTAAAAAAAGAGTGCGTGGCAATGCTTCTCGCGGGCGGACAGGGCAGCAGACTTTATGCGCTGACCCAGAATATGGCAAAGCCCGCAGTTCCCTACGGCGGCAAGTACAGAATTATCGACTTTCCGCTCTCTAACTGCGTAAACTCGGGCATTGATACCGTCGGCGTTCTTACTCAGTATCAGCCCCTCGTGCTGAACGAGTATATCGGCAACGGTCACCCTTGGGGACTCGACCGCGTTCACGGCGGCGTTCATGTTCTCCCGCCTTATGAGACTGCTTCGGGCAAGTCATGGTATACGGGTACGGCGAACGCGATCTACCAGAACATCAGCTTTATCGACCGCTATAATCCTGAATATGTTGCGGTTCTTTCGGGTGACCACATCTACAAAATGGACTATTCGGAAATGCTCGAATATCACAAGAAAAAGAATGCGGACGCTACTATCGCGGTTCTTGAAGTTCCGTGGGAAGAGGCTTCCCGCTTCGGTATCATGACAGCCGATGAAGAAGGCACGATCACGGAATTTGCGGAAAAGCCCGCAGAACCCAAGTCGAACCTCGCTTCAATGGGCGTATACATCTTTACATGGTCAACTCTCAAGCGTCACCTTATCGCAAACGAACAGGACGAGGGCGCAACCAAGGACTTCGGTAAGAATATCATTCCCGCAATGCTCGGCGAGGGCTGCAAGCTCGTTGCTTACCACTTTGACGCATACTGGAAGGACGTTGGAACTATCGACTCCCTCTGGGAAGCGAACATGGACTGCCTCGACCCGAATGTTCCGCTCGACCTTTACGACCCAAAGTGGAAGATATATTCAAGAAACCCTGTTATGCCGCCTCACTATGCAGGTCCGAACAGCAAGATCGAAAACTCGATGGTTGCCGAGGGCTGTACCATTGACGGCGAAATCGACTTCTCGGTTCTTTTCGACGGAGTTACCGTTGAAGAGGGCGCGACAGTTCGCTACAGCATTGTAATGCCCAACACAGTTATCAAAAAGGGCGCTGTTATCGAATATTCGATAGTCGGCGAGGACTGCACCATAGGCGAGGGCGTACATATCGGCGAAAGACCCGAAAACGTTGAGAACAGAGATGAATGGGGCGTTGCGGTTGTCGGACACGGCGTAAATATCTCCGACAAGGTTCAGATCGCGCCCAAGGCAATGATCTCGAAAGACATCTGAAGTTAACAAATCTGATTATAGAAAGGAATAAACAAAAATGGCTAATATGTCTAATGTACTCGGTCTGATCTTTGCCAATATGCACGAGCTGACTGTAACCGATTTGACCAAAAACCGCGCAATGGCGTCCGTTCCGTTCGGATGCAGATACAGACTTATCGACTTTCCTCTTTCAAATATGGTAAATTCCGGCATCTCTAACGTCGGCGTTGTTACAAAGTCCAATTACCAGTCGCTGCTCGACCACATCGGCTCCGGCGACGAATGGGATCTCTCCAGAAAAACAGGCGGACTTCACTTCCTCCCGCCCTACAGCCGCTTTGAAAACGGCGGACTTTACCGCGGCAGACTTGAAGCGCTCGCAGGCGTAAAGCAGTTTATCCGCAACTCGCACGCTGACTACGTTCTCATGACAGACTGCGACTGCGTAGCGAATATCGACTATAAGAAAATCGTTGATTTCCACGAAGCTAAAGGCGCTGACATCACGGTCGTATATGGCAGAAGCATCTACACCGCTGACCAGACCAAGACCCGCACTATTCTGAAAATCAACGACGCAGGAGAAGTTTACGACGTTCTTATCCGTCCCGAAATGGTCGGCGAATTCGACACGAGCATGAACATTTTCGTTCTTTCGCGTGAATTCCTCAAGAAAATCGTAAATGAATCCGAAAGCAGAAACCTGTACAGCTTTGAGGTCGACGTTCTTCAGCACAGACTCAAAGAGTTCAAGATTATGGGCTATCGCTTTGACGATTATTACGCTCAGATCGACAGCATTCAGACCTACTACAAGGCAAACATGGACATCATGAACAAGGAGATTCGCGACAAGCTGTTCAATCTCAATAACCCGATTTACACGAAGGTTCGCGACGAAGCTCCCGCTAAGTACGGTCTTGAAGCTTCCGTAAAGAACAGCCTTATCGCAGACGGCTGCATTATCGAGGGAACGGTTGAAAATTCCATTCTCTTCCGCGGCGTAAAGATCGGAAAAGGCTCGGTCGTAAAGAACTGTATCCTCATGCAGAACACTATCGTCGGCGATAAGTGCGAGCTTAACTATGTTCTTTCCGACAAGAACGTTAAGGTCGGCGATTACAGAAGCCTCTGCGGAACCTCTGATTATCCCGTTTTCGTAAACAAGGACGCAATCGTATAATTACATACGAATATGTTGAAAGGCTGCGGTTTTCCGCAGCCTTTTGCTATACCCGATATTGACAAAACGCGCCGAAAAATATATAATAATGGTATATGCTAGGAGGTTTTTCCATGAACATTATTGTCAGCGCCGCGCACTTTCTGCTGCTTTCATTTACGCTCAACCTGCCGCTGCTTGAGGTATTTCTCGGCTTTAACACGCCCGTATTTATAAACGCGGTCATTGTAATATATTTTATACTTTTCAATGTCTTTCCGACATTTCGCAAATATCCCGATTTTCGCCTAAAAGTCCTCGGCGACGGCGCGGAGCTTCTGCTTCAGTTCATGCTGACCTGCGCTGCTTCGATACCTGTGCTTGTTATAGGGATCATGCAGGCTGTGAGCGGAGATATTTCGGGCTGGACGTTGGCGCTTTACTGTATTCTGCTGGTTATCGGCGAAGCGGTGATTTTCTGGAACGGTATAATTCGCGTTTATCTCACTTCCGTGCAGCTCGCAATGCGCTATCGGCTGCTTGGAATTGCGTTCGGGCTGGTCCCGATTGCCAACATTGTCATGCTGCTGATAATTTATTGCAAGGCTCGTCATGAATGCAGAGTCGAAACTCAAAAGGCGAAGCTGAACGAGGCGCGCAAGGACGAACATATATGTGCGCTGAAATATCCCGTGCTGCTTGTTCACGGCGTATTTTTCCGTGACAGCGCGCTGCTGAATTACTGGGGGCGCATACCCGCCGAACTTGAAAAAAACGGCGCGGTGATATACTACGGAAATCAGCAGTCGGCGGCGTCGGTCGAGAAGAGTGCGGCTGAGCTTGCCGTAAGGATAAAGTCGATCGTCGAAGAAACGGGCTGTGAAAAGCTGAACATAATCGCTCATTCAAAGGGCGGACTTGATTCGCGCTACGCGATAAGTGTGCTGGGCTGCGATAAATATGTTGCGTCGCTCACTACGATAAATACCCCGCCCCGCGGCTGCCTTTTTGCGGAATATATTTTGAACAACGCTTCCGACAAGTTCAAAGCCGTCGTCGAAAAGACATACAACGGCGCGCT
>USOZ01000124.1 GCA_900556525.1 uncultured Oscillospiraceae bacterium
CCGTCTTTTGTTCTCTTATCTCGTCAGCCAGATATTCGCAACGTCCAGCGCCTCATAAAGGCTGTTGCGGTCGCTGGTCTTGACGATCATGTCCTTTGCGTCAATGTTCTTCGCCGTGCGCATAAGCGTAACTTTGAGCTTATCCGCCACGTCAATTTCGTTTTCCTTGTGTGTTGAAACAATACGGATAGTTGTAACAAGCTCGTCGCTCATGTTTCCGTAGTATATCTCCTTATTTTTGCGTACAAGCGGAAAGCCCTTGTACATGAAAAATTCTTCTGCCATCTTCCGACCATTCCTTTCCTATTTATATACACTTAAGGAGGTGCTGATTAAATCGGGTATGCAAGCAAGATGTGTGCCGCGATTTATTCAGCGCTTCCTTAATTATAGCACATTTTACGGCTGAAATCAATAGGTAAGCACGATTTCTCCGCCGTTTAACAGATTTTCCGCATTTTTGTAAAGCTGATTTATATAGATCTGCTTCGCTTTAAATACGTTTTCCCCGTTGATATTGATTATAACCTTGCGGTCGGTCGGACTGCTGTAAAACGTTACAACGTCCTCGCCGCGGCTCTTGTCAGAGTAGGTGTAGGTTATCTGCGCAAGCTGACTGCCCTTTTCCTCGTCGAAATAAAGCTCATCGCCCGCCGCAGAGATAAGGAACTGGTACATTTTCTTTATCTGCTGTTCATCGGCGGGTTCGCCGTTGAGGAAGTGGTTGTGCGTATCCTCGCCGTCCTCGGTTTCTGCGGGAATTGTCTCAAAGCCAAGCTCAAAGCTGCGGCCCTCGCTGTCGCTGTACGAAACCTTGTCGAGCGAATAAATATACGGCATAAGGAACAGCTCGGAGATGACCGCCTGAGGGTCTATCGAAAGCGCGGGAATATCCTCGTAGTTGAACAGGTACAGAACGTCGGGCATTTCGCTGCACATTCCGTAAATTCCCGTTATTTTTTGTGAAACATTTCCGTTTTCGTCGGAGGTTTCGCTTACAACGGGCTTTCCCAGAGTGATCTTATAGGTCTTTTTCGAGGTCTTGAGAGTTATTGTGCAGGTCGGATTGTTCAGCCCAGAAGCCTCATAGTCCTTTTCCTCCATGCCGTACCAGACAGCTTTCTGCGCTTCGAGCGAGAAAAGGCTGTTCATGAAATTCGGCGCGTCGGTTAGGTCGGCATAAGCCGTGTAAGGGCTGGTAAGCTGATACGCGAAAACGGATATTTCGTCCTCGACCGTCGGTATCTGCTCAATTATGAGCGGATCTTCAAGGTCATAGCGCTCGACCGTCAGGCTCTTTATCTCCTCCTCGCCAGAGTTGTCCTGCGCAGGCATTACCGCTGTTTCGATAAAGCTGAATTTATCGCCGGAAAAAGGCGTGACCGCTGACTTTTTGTAGGTGTATACCGTGTCGGAAGCGCTGTCGAGAAAATATACCGCCGAAGAAGATGTCGGCGTCTGATTTCCGTATGAAAAGCTGTAATTTGTTCCGTCGGCATAGCTTATCGTGACGCTCGCCTGCGGGTCGGAAAGCCCGTATTTATCCGTTTCGGCAGGGTTTTCTTCAACAAGCTGCTGCGCTTCGACATTCGCAATGCCCTTTACCGCGCTTGCGATTGTATCGGAAAGGAGCGGCGCTCCCTGAAGCCCGTCGATAGTCCAGACGGTGTTTCCGTCCTCGCCCTTTTCCGCCTCGGGAACAATATCATATTCCCCCGAAGCGTTCGCGACGTGTATTTTTGCGATATTTTCGGCGGTCTGTGCGGAAAGGACATAGCTTTCGGTTTCCTGAACCTGCTCGGTGTCGCTTTCGCCTATTGCTGCGTCATTCTGCGGCGCTGTCAGCAGCAGTACCGCCGTGACCCCGCCGAGAACGGCAAGCCCGATCCCCGAAAAAATCAGAATTTGCTTATTTTTGCTCATTTATTATACCTCATTAAAGGTGACGTCTGCGCACCCAGATAACGATACCGATAACGATTATAACTATCGGGATAATTACCGCGAAGGTTATGCCTATCCCGAACTGCTGAGAAGCGTCGATCTCATAGGTCGTCGCGGTGAAGCTCTTTGGCGTTATCGTGACCGACTGGTCGGTATTTCCGCTGACAGTATTGAACAGCGCGATAGCCGCGTCGCCGTTGTTGTAGTTGGTCGCCGTGATGAAATATTCGTCGAAAAGCAGTTCGCTTCCGCCGACGATAACGCGGCTGTATGTCGCGCTAGTTCCCTCGAAGCGCACCTTTGAAGATTCTACAAGAACGTTGAACTGTCCGCGCTCGGCGGTGTCCTCGCTCCATGTTTCGCTTGTTGCGTCAAACGGCATTACAACGTTGTTTTCGCCGTATGAGCGGATAAGAGCAGTGTTCGTGTAATTCGAGTTTTCCTCCCAGAGCATTCTTACGGGGCGGAAGCCGTTTACGCGGAACGAAGTGTTCGCGCCTATCTGCGCCGCCTTATAGAAATCGGTATCCGAGATGAGCTCCGCGCGCTGATAGAACGGCGTTCCCATGCCCTGTACGGAATAAGCGTAGTTTCCGTCAAGCTGGAGAGAATATCCCTCGTCGACGGAAATTCCCCATTCTTTAAGGAAAGCGTCGATTTTCGGCGTAGAAGTCGGGTTGTTGACCGACGCGAAATACATCAGATTTTTGCCGAAAAGGCCGTCGTTGCTGAGCCATGCGTCGATTTTATCGAGAACTTCGTCGCTGTAATCCATTGTCGGACCGTTTATAACGAGTATCTCATATTCCGCGGGGATTTCCGCCGCTGTATCAACGTCGAGGGTATCAACGATACACGCGTTCTTTTCGAGCAGACTGACGAGCGCGGTGTTCGACGTTTCGCCGAAGCCCGTTGCAAAAGCAACCTTTATCGGGTTCACCTTAGTTACGGACATTATAGCGGAAAGCAGCTCCTGCTCGGCGATACTTGTCTGGTCGGTGACCTGATAGCCGTACATTACCATCATCTGCGCGGTCGAAGAGTCATAGCTGTTTCCGTCCTGAAGCACATAGCGCAGGAAGTCCGAGCCGATATTGAACACCTTAGACCTTCCGGTTTCTTCACATTCAACAACAAGTTCGCCCTCGGAACTTGCGCTGTATTTCTCGCTGAAGGACGGGTTGGTGAGCAGGTCGATATACTGAACGGAATATTTTTTATTGAGATTTGTGAGATTTTTGACAAATTCGACCGTCTGCTTATAGACCGAACCTGCGTTTACGAGGCTTTCTTCGGTCGAGGTGAAGTAGAAATTTACCGTACTTTCGGAATTTTTTGCGAATTCGGACAGTTCTTCGCCGAGCGAATAAATTCCGCCGTCGGTAAGGTCCGCCTTAACGTCGAAGCGGTCGAGCAGCAGGTTGAAAATAACGTTCACAAGCACTATCGCCGCAACGAAAATCACCGTAAACACAACGGAGAGCGAACCGTACTTGAACTTCTTATTCTTAAAAGGATTTCTGACCTTTTTTTCCTTTTTTTGTTCAGGCTGCGCCGCTTTCGCGTCAGCCTTCTGCGCTTTCTCAGCCTTAGCTTTCTCGGGCTGCGGGATATTCTTCTGTTCTTCTTCCATTTTGCTCCTCCTTATGCCCATCTGCGCTTTTCAAGCACACGGACTGTAAGAAACAGGAAAATAACCGTAACGCTCAGGAAAAAGAGCAGGTTTCCGAGGCTGAAAATGCCGGTCGTGAATTCATAGTAGCGGTCGAAAATCGAAAGGGAAAGGATAACGTCCGAAATTCCCTTTATCGGGATAACGGAGGCGATTATGTTTATCAGGACGAGCAGCAGGTTTGCGCCGAAAGAGCCTATCGCGGCGATCATCTGGCTTTCGGTAAGGCTCGAGATAAACAGCCCGACCGAAACGAAAACAGCGCCGATAAGCGCGAGCGCAACGAAGTTTCCGAGTATCATAGCCCAGTTTACTTCAACGAAAAAGCTCATAACAACGCCGTAGATAAGCATAATTAGGTCGCCGAGCAGGAAAACGAGATAAGCCGAAAGGAATTTCCCGAAAACAAGCCCGAAAAGGCTTACCGGCGAGGTCAGCAGGAGCTGGTCGGTTTTCTGCCGCGCGTCGTCCGCGAGCAGGCGCATTGTGAGCAGCGGTACGAATATCATGTAAACGTAGAACATTCCGAGAAAAACGCTAGAAATATCGGCGCTTCCGACGCTGAGCGAAAATGCCCAGAAGAAAATTCCCGAAAAAAGGAACGAAGCGGCGATAAATACATAGCCGATAGGGGCTTTAAAATATCCCGCAAATTCGCGTTTCAGTACAGCAAGCATTATATGTTCCCCTCCTTACTGAGGCGGTCGAACTTCGCTTCGATTTTCTCCGCGCCGCCGTAAACATCGCCCGTTGTGAGCTTTAAGAACACTTCTTCAAGCGTAAGCTCGTTCGAGCGCATCATAAGAATGGGGTAATTGCGGGCGGCGAGCTTTTTGAATACCTCGCGGCGCACGTCGCACCCCTCTTTTGCTTCAAGATAATATTCCGAAACGTTTTCTTCTACCTTTCGGTTCACGAAAACGCGCTGAACCTGCGGGATTGATTTGAGCAGCTTCTTTATCTCGCCGTCGCTGCCCTCCGCGTGGATAACCAGCTTATGATCGGCGGAAAGGTTCTTCGCGAGGGTCTCCGCGTTATCGTCCGCAACGATACGTCCCTTGTTGATAACAACGATACGGTCGCACACCGCCTGAACTTCGGGCAGGATATGCGACGAGAGGATAACGGTGTGGTTCTTTCCGAGGCGCTTTATAAGCGTGCGTATCTCGATTATCTGCTTCGGGTCAAGTCCTACGGTAGGTTCGTCGAGGATAAGCACTTTCGGGTTTCCGACAAGCGCCTGCGCGAAACCGACTCTCTGCTTATAACCCTTTGAAAGGTTCTTTATGAGCCGCTTTCTTACGTCGGTTATCTTAACGATCTCGCATATCTCGTTGAGATGCGATTTTTTCGGCAGCTTACAGCCCTTTAAGCCGTAAACGAAATCGAGATATTCGTCAACGGTCATGTCGAAATAGAGAGGGGGCTGCTCGGGGAGATAGCCTATCATTTTTTTTGCTTCGATCGGGTTTTCGAGAATGTCGATACCGTTGATGAACGCCTGTCCCTGCGTCGAGGAGAGATAGCCCGTGAGAATGTTCATCGTGGTCGATTTTCCCGCGCCGTTCGGCCCGAGAAAGCCAAGGATCTGCCCGTCCTCCGCCTTAAACGAAATGTTGTTGACAGCTTTCTTGCTGCCGTAGCACTTCGTCAGATTTTTTACTTCTATCATTTCTTTTGTCCGTTCCTTTCGTGGTACAAAGATGATAATGTTATGGATATTGCCATGAGTTTCATTTTAAACCGTAAAAGTGAAAACTGTATGTTATCCTGCTGAATATATCGGTAATCAGAATATTGATTTATCGTAGCTTAGCTGCCGCTTCAGCGCGTCGAGGCTCTCGAAGCGCTGTTCTCCGCGGAGAAATTCACGCAGCGACACCGAAACGCACTTCCCGTACAGGTCGCCCGAAAAGCCGATTATATGCGTTTCCATGAGCGCTTCTCCCATGTATCCGACGGTCGGCTTAACGCCGATATTCGTTATCGCGCGGTAGGTTTTCCCGCCGACGAGCGCCCAACTTTTATACACGCCGTTTTTCGGCTGAACCATATAGTCGGGGATCTTTTGATTTATCGTCGGAAAGCCGATAGTTCTGCCGATCTTCGAGCCGTGGATAACGGGCAGGCAGTACGAAAGCTCATAGCCGAGCAGCCTGTTCGCGCGGGTTATCTCGCCGTTTCGGATAAGCCTGCGAATCTCGGTCGAGCTTACTATTTCGCCGTCTACGCGCACAGGCTCGACAATTTCACATTCCATACCGAG
>USOZ01000125.1 GCA_900556525.1 uncultured Oscillospiraceae bacterium
GGGCAGCGCGGCGCCGCGCCACTCTCCCCATTCCACCTGCACAAAATCAACAACACCCATGCGCAAAAACAAAAGAGCCTGTCATGCGACAAGCTCTTTTGTGTTATTTAAGCGATTGCTTACTTTCTTTTTCTGGTGAATGCGATTGCAGCGCCTGCGAGGATTGCAAGACCGCCGATAGCAGCTACGCTTTCAATGCCTGTGTCGGGAGAACCCTTGGAGGAATCGGTAGCAGCAGCAACATCGCCTGCAGCGGGAGCTGCATCAACTGTTGTGTCAGCAGGTGTTTCATCAGCTGCGGGAGCTTCTGCGTCAGCAGCGCCAAGACCGCTTACTGTGAACTGGATAGCGAGAGACTTTGTGGGGTATGCGCCCTTGTAGGATTCAAGCTCGGTGTTCCAGATATTAGCGAAAAGGATACCTAAAGTGCCTGCCTTTTCATCGTCGGGGTCAACCATAGGTTCAGCAACTGTTTCAGCTACTTCACCGTCAACGATAATGGAAGCGTCTGTGATCGTAACGCCTGCGTCGGAAGGAATGTCGGTTGCAACGAAGAGAAGGTTGAAAGCGGAAGCGCCGTCAAGAGCCCAGTCGAAATCGTCAACGGAAACAGTATATGTACCGTCCTTGTCGATAACTGCGTCTGTGAATGTTGCGGGGAGTACATAGCCCGAAATGTCGTAGTCGAAGTTGTCCTCATATTCGGGGAAAGTTTCGGGATCGTTGCCGCCCCATACGATTACGCTGTTGAAATAGTCCGTAGCAATGCCGTAGGTAGGCTCTGTGGGCTTATTTCTGAAAGAGTAAGGAGTGGTCTGGAAACCGATGTATGCGTTGTAGGATTCTGCTGCTGCGCCGATAGTGAGCGCTGCTGCCGCTGCTGTTGCGATAACTGCACCGGCGATAGTTCTGATCTTCATAGTAATACCTCCAGTATTTTTTGCCGGAAATCTCCGGCACTTAATGTATACAATTGCATTATATCATATAGCGTAAAGGTTTTCAAGCGGTAAAATGCCGTAATTTGAATTATTTTTTTGGACATTTTCTACAAAATCACACATTGATTTTTGATGGTACGCCTTTAAGCAGATATTCGATGGAATCAATCAGCGCCAAAAGGCTGGCATTGATTATATCCTTTGATGCTCCGACGGTCGTCCATGTGCTTTCGCCGTCAGTGCTTTCGATAAGAACGCGCGTGACCGAAGCCGTGCTTTCGCCCGACGAAATAACGCGAACCTTATAGTCTATAAGGTGCATTTTTTTCAGCTCCGGATAGAAAACTTCGAGTGCCTTACGCAGCGCGCGGTCTATCGCATTTACAGGACCGTCGCCCTCGTCCGCGGTTATCTCCGTGCGCTCGCCGACGCGAACCTTTACGACCGCGTTTGCCTTTCCCGTATAGCTGTGATGCTTGCCGAAGCTGTCCATTGAGGAAATTATTTTATAATGGTCAATTTCAAAATGCGGCGTAAATCTGCCCAGTTCTTTTAACACAAGCAGTTCAAAGCTCGCCTGCGCCGCCTCGAACTGAAATCCCGAACATTCAAGCTCTTTCAGCTTTTCGAGGATATGGACCGTTTCGGCACTATTCTTATCGAGCGTTTCATCAAACGCTTTCAAGCGTGGAAGAACTGCCGAACGTCCAGAAACCTCGCTCAAAAGGAAGCTGCGGCGGTTTCCGACAAGCTCCGGCGGGATATGCTCAAACGTTTTCGGATTTTTTGCCACTCCGTCCGCGTGCATTCCGCCCTTGTGCGCGAACGCCGAGTCGCCGACATACGGCATCGAGTGCTGCAAACGCACATTCGCGACCTCGCTTATAAAGTGCGCCGTTTTAGTCAGCAGTTCCATTTTCTGCGGCTTGACGATCTCATAACCGAGCTTTAATTGCAAATTCGCCGCAGCCGTCGAAAGATTTGCATTTCCGCAGCGTTCGCCTATCCCGATAAATGTTCCCTGTACCTGCGCAGCACCCGCGCGAACCGCCGCGACCGTTCCCGCCGACGCGCAGCCGTTATCGTTATGGCAATGAATCCCGACCTGTATCGAAACTGCCTTTTTCACAGCCTTTACGGTTTTCGATATTTCGTCGGGGAATGTCCCGCCGTTAGTGTCGCAAAGGCAGACCGACATCGCGCCCGCCGTCTGAGCCGTGCGAAGCACTTCAAGCGCATATTCGGGATTTGCGCGAAATCCGTCAAAGAAATGCTCCGCGTCAAATATCACGCTTCTGCCCTTTGAACTCAAAAAGGCTATCGTTTCACTTATCATTCGCAGGTTTTCTTCAAGCGAAACGCCGAGAATGCAGTCAACGTGCATATCCCACGCCTTTCCGAACACGGAAACATATTTCGTTCCCGCCGAAAGAAGCGCGGCAAGCCCCTCGTCCTCGTCGGCACGCGTTCCCTTTCGCTTAGTTGAGCCGAAAGCGCAGAGCCTCGACGTAACAAAGCGTTCTTTCGCCGCTCTTCTGAAAAATTCAAGGTCCTTCGGATTTGAGAACGGGTTTCCCGCCTCGATATATGTCACTCCGAATTCGTCCAGACTCTTCGCGATCTTCAGCTTATCTTCAACGGAAAAGCTGATTCCCTCACCCTGTGCCCCATCGCGCAGTGTAGAGTCAAACAGTTCAATTCTCATTGCATGATTTCCTTTCCGGGGGATACTTCTCCCCCGCAGCTTCACGCCCGCGCACAACCGCGAAAGCGAACTTTGCGCGCGGCGAAGAGTCCGCTTTCTGTCCGCTTAGCAGCTGACCGGCACAGCCGCTTTCAGCGAGAACGAGTACAGCAGGCATTCCTTTACGCTTAGCCCCGTCATCTGCTCAAGCGCGTATTTGTACACGCCGAGCTGTCCCTCATATTCCTCGCGGAGCTTTTCGGGCGTCGTGTTGGAGTTGGTCTTGTAATCGACAAGCACTATTTCCCCGCCCTCGATAAACCAGAGGTCGGCGATGCCTTGGATAAACGGCTTTTCATCGTCTTTGGGCAGCCCGCCGGGGTCATATTCACAAAATATCGGATATTCGCAGTGAACTTCGGGCGAGGCGCAGAGCCGCGCGCAAAGTTCGCTTTCGAGAAACGCGGAAACTTCGTCGTCGCTTATACATTGCCGCTCCGCCTCGGTCAGCTTCCCGCGCAGAAACAGTTCGTTGAGCTGTGCGGCTGTTCCCGAAAAGTCCAATAGCTCCATCGCCTTATGGTACGCGTCGCCTTTTTTCTTGCCCGTGAGCCTGCGCGGCGAATCGTCCTTTATAAATGTGGGTGAACGCAGAAATCTGTCGACTTTATCGACAAATTCCGAAAAATCGTCCACACTTTTTACACCCACCTGAGTTGCCGTCACCTTAGCGGGTATCTGCGAGCAGCGCAGATAAGCGTACGGTTCAAACGGCTTCAGCGGCGCAGCTTCTCTTTCGGTTATCGCTCTTTCTCCGCGCTTTTTTTCGGTGTAATACAGAATTCTCTCGGTGTGGATTATTCCGCCGCTGACCGCACGGCTGTTTAGGATCCATTTTAGGTGTACGTCTATGCCGCCCTGCTTGTGCGGCATCGGCGCTGTAAAGATAAGTTTTTCTTTTGCGCGCGTAGCGGCAACATAAAGCAGCCGCATTTCCTCGCTGAGTTCCTGTTCATAGTTCGACTGCGCGATCGCCTGCATTCCGAACGTGTTTATTATCAGCTTTTTTTCGCGGTCAATTACCTTCATACCTATCCCTAGGTTCGTTTCAAGCGCCATATACGGATTATCACGGCTGCGATGTACGGACGAAAGATTAGCGACAATACATATCGGAAATTCCAGTCCCTTTGAGCCGTGAATTGTCATCAGCTTTACCGACTGCGCAGACGTTTCCGCGCTTTTCGCCTGCGAAAGCCTAACCTGTTCGCGCTCCGCCCTTGACATATAATTCAGAAAATCGTAAAGACTGCGTCCCGCGCTTTCCGTGAACCTGCGGGCGTATCCTATCATAAGTTTAAGGTTTGCGTCGCGCTTTTCGCCGTCGGGCATCGCCCGCATAGCTTCAACAAACGGACTTTCATCATAAATCTTTCGCACCAGTTCTTCCGCCGACTGCTCACGCGCAAATTCACGCAATTCTTCAAGCTCGTCCAGAAACGCTTTCGCCTTTTTATCAAGAACTGCGTATTTGCAAAGCCCCGAATACATACTCGCAGCCTTGACGTCGCCTCCGCCGAGCTTCGTTTCGGCAAGCTCCTGCGCGGTAAAACTGTACGGCGGGAGAGTAAGCACAGCCGCCAGATCAAGATCACGGTATGGATTGTCAATGACCCGCAGGAGCGACATCATGAATTTGACTTCGGAAAAGTCCGTATAGCCGCTCTCGTCCTTCGCTTCAAACGGTATTCCCGCGCGTGCAAGCGCGTTCTTATAAATATAGGCGTTCGCGGAGTATTTTCCCATAAGAATCGCAAAATCTCCATACCTGCACGGGCGTTTTACACCCTTTTCGGTAACGGGAAATTCGTTTTCGACCATGTCTCGTATGCGGTCGGCGATATATGCCGCCTCGCGCCTGCGGGAATCCTCCGCGTCGCCGCCGTAAAGCTGTATAAGCTCGGTTTGGTTTCGCTCGTCCGTGTCATAGCTTGCGCCCTGAATGAGCTTCTGCGTTCTGCCGTAGTTTATCCCGCCAAGCTCACGGGTCATATTTCCCTCAAATATCGCGTTTACCGATTCAATTACGGGCGCTGAGCTTCTGAAATTTCGGTTAAGCAGAATCTTTTCATATTTTTCATCATCAAGCAGGCGCACGAAAACTCGCGGATCCGCACCGCGGAAACGATATATCGACTGCTTTGCGTCGCCTACGAAAAACATATTTTCTTCATCTCGCGAAAGCCTGCGGAATATTTCATACTGTATCTCGTTGCTGTCCTGAAACTCGTCGACGATTATCATTGCTATATTTTTTCTTAGCTGTCGCGCCATATTCTCATCGCGCAGCAGTTCGAGCGTCATAAGCTCAATGTCCGAAAAATCAACGACATTTTTCAGCCGCTTTCTCCGTGAAAATTCGCGGTCAAGCTCCTCGGTCAGCCTTAAAAGTATTTTCAGAACAGGCGCGCACTCCTTATGGTCCGCGTTCATTCGCGAAACAAGACCTGCCGCCGACGTGCTTTTCTGCCAGTATTCCTTGAGCTGCTCGGCGTACTCTTTTAAAATGGTATTATCAAACGTTTTTGTTTTTCGCGGAACCGTAGGGAGCTTCTGCTTTAGGATATACGTCATCTCTTCGCGTGCTTCCACAAAATTCACGATCTGAAAAAACGGGTCGGAAAATTCCGTCCACGCCGCAGCGAACTCCTGTTCTTTCTCATCGAAAGACTGCGCCAGATTCATTATCGTTTCTTTTATCAGCTGACGATAAGGCTCAATCTGCTTTGAAATAAAGCCGTTCAAAAGCCGACGTGATATTTTTGACGGATTTTCGTAGGCTTTCAGCCACCCGCCAAACGATTTCTTTGAATCGGGCAGGTTTTTTGAGAACTCGTACAACATTCTCACAAGCTCGCAAAGGCGGCTGTCGTTTTCTCCGCCGTACCAGTCGTAAACGAGTTTCTTTTCACTTTCGGGCGCTTCGGCGTAGAACTTTTCAAGCGTTTCGTCAAGCGACTTCGCAAAAATCAGCTTTCCCTCCGCCTCGTCAAGCACCGAAAAATCGGGAGAAATTTCAAGCACGGCACTGTTTCTTCGCAGAATATCAAGGCAAAACGAGCTTATCGTGGAGATGCTCGCGTCCTCGAGCCGCAAAAGCTGTGCTTTCAGATATTCATTATCGGGCGCGGCTTCTATCGCCTCGGAAAGCGCATTGTTAAGG
>USOZ01000126.1 GCA_900556525.1 uncultured Oscillospiraceae bacterium
CGTCATTTTCATACAATCCTGGGGGCGGCATCCGCCTGACGAAAAATCTGTCTGCACAATCTGCATACCCGATTTAATCAGCACTTCCATAGAATAAATTATCGGAAACCCTTTCACTCCCCGTCGGTTTATGCCGACGGGGTGTTTTTTGTGCATGAAAAGGCAGTTTTTATGCCAATTTTAACCCGAATTGAAATTTTGCTGTTGTTGTTTTGCACAAAATTTCGTCAAATTACCCCGTTTTGGGAAAATTTTCTACAAAAAACCTTGATTATTTGTTACACTTGCGGTATAATATACGGGAACGATTGTGCGAAAAAGCGGAAAGGCGGCGCGTCATGATAAAAAACGTAATAGGACATCTGAACACGATAAACCGCCATAAGCTGCTTGTCGCGAAATACTGCTTTAAAGCGGGGCTTTACCGTCAGGGGCTTCTTCACGATCTCTCGAAATATTCCCCCGCTGAGTTTATAACAGGCGTAAAGTTTTATCAGGGCGATAAAAGCCCGAACACCGCCGAGCGTCAGAAATACGGCTACAGCCGCGCGTGGCTCCACCATAAGGGCAGAAACAAGCACCACATGGAGTACTGGACGGACTACAGTCAGACGGGCGATAAGTGCATGGCGGGAGTTGAAATGCCCGTCGAATACGTTGTCGAAATGTTCTGCGACAGAATAGCCGCCTGCCGTGTTTATCACGGCGATGCATACACCGACGCTGACCCCTACAATTATTATAAAAGGTCGCATAAGCACTACATGATACACCCGAATACCGACCGCCTGCTGAGGCGGCTTCTGATAATCCTGCGAGACTACGGCGAGGAAACAGCTTTCCGCTATATCCGCGTGCGGGTCTTGAAAAACAGATGAGGAGGGCGAAATGTTTGCGAAAATCAACAGCATAGGGCTTTTCGGAATGAACGCCTTCCCCGTTGCCGCCGAAATAAGCACCGCGCAAGGCTCTCCCGGCGTTGAAATAGTCGGACTTGCGGACCTTTCGGTTCAGGAGAGTAAGCTCCGCATAAAAGCGGCGGCGGAAAACTGCGGTCTGCGCCTTTCGCGTACTCCCGTGGTTATCAATCTCGCTCCCGCGAATGTCAAAAAATCAGGCTCATTCTACGACCTCCCGATACTTGCGGCAATGCTCGCGGTTTCGGGTACGGCTCGGGAAATCCCCGAGGACAGCGCCTTTATCGGCGAAGTTTCGCTGAGCGGCGAGATATGCCCCGTCCGCGGAGTGTTGGCAATGGCGATAAAAGCGGCGGAATGCGGGATAAAGGAGCTTTTCGTCCCGCACGAAAATGCCGCTGAAGCCGCTGTTGTAAAAGGACTTACAGTTTACGGAGTGAAAAATATCGGACAGCTTCTGGCGCATCTGAACGGGCTTTGCCCGATCATCCCCGCCCGTCCTCCCGAATTAGACGCCGACAGGCTCGCGCGAATTCCCGATTTTGCGGACGTGCGCGGACAGGACGCGGTAAAAGCAGCTGTTGAAACAGCTGCGGCGGGATTTCACAACATACTGCTGATAGGCCCTCCCGGAGCGGGAAAAAGCATGATAGCCAAGCGAATTCCCGGGATACTCCCGAAAATGACCTTTGAAGAAAGCATTGAAACAACGCAGATACATTCCGTCGCGGGCATTCTCGACAGCGCGCACCCGCTTGTTACCGAGCGGCCGTTTCGCGACGTTAGTCATACCGCCTCGTCCGTCGGACTTATCGGCGGCGGGAGCGTGCCGAAGCCCGGCGAAATATCCCTCGCGCATAACGGCGTTTTATTTCTCGACGAATTCCCCGAATTTGACCGAAAAGTTCTCGAAACGCTGCGACAGCCGCTGGAAAACGGCGAGATAACGATTTCACGCGCCGCAGGCTCGGTATCTGCGAATTGGTGCGGATATTCGTTCCGCGAAAACGCTTTTCCTGAATGTCCCGCGCACGCTGGACGCGCTCGGCGATCTTTTTTGAGCTTTCCGACTTTTCTCCGCCCGAAAGCTCCTCGTATTTCACCGCCGCGACCTCGACCTGTATATCTATTCGGTCGAGAACGGGCTGACTTATTTTTCCGAGGTAGTTTATGCCCTGCCGCGAGGAGCAGGTGCATTTCTTTCCCTCCGCGCCGTAATTCCCACGCGGGCGCGGAGGAATATCTCAAAAACGCATTTGAAAAATCGTCGCTTTCTGCGCGCGCATATGACAGGATACTTAAAGTTGCGCGAACCTGCGCAGACCTTGATGAAAGTGAAAAAATCACAAAGCGTCATATCGCCCGTGCGATAGGCTACCGCACGCTTGACCGCAAATACTGGGGCTGATTTCCCGGAAAGGAAGAAGACAATGGAAAAGCTGAAAATAACGATGTTGGGAGAATTTTCGATTACATACGGAGAAAACAGAATAACCGAGCAGTCCAAGAGATCAAAGAAAATGTGGACGCTGTTACAGTTCCTTATCGCGAACCACAACCGCGACATTTCCCAATCGGAGCTTATAAACCTTCTCTGGGGCGAAAAAAGCAGCGAAAATCCCGTCGGAGCGCTTAAAACCTCTCTCCACCGCCTGCGCAGTTGCCTTGTCGAGCTTCAGCTTCCCGCGGGAGATGAGATCGTCGTAAACACGATGGGGACTTACGCGTTCAACAACCGCCTTGATTGCGATATTGACTTCGACAGGTTCGAGGCGCTGTACAAAAAGAGTCTCCTTGCGCAGTCCGAAAAGGAAAAAACTTCGCTTTATCTTGCCGCGATCGAATTGTACAAGGGTGATTTTCTCCACAAGTCGAAGGACGACGACTGGGTAAAGCCGATAAACGCGTATTATCACTCGATATATCTGAGAATAGTCCACGAAACTATCGAGACCATGTACAAGCACAAATACTTCGCCGACCTGCTCAGTATCTGCCGCAAGGCGCTTACTATCGAGGAGCTTGACGACGTTATACACTATTATTATGTAAAAGCGCTCTTTGAAACGGGTGACAAAAACTCCGCAAAAGCGCACTATGCCTATGTAATGGATCTGTTCTACAACAAGCACGGCATAAACCCCTCCCCCGATTTTATCGCGCTTTATGAACAGACCGTAAAGGACGACCGAAGCTACAGCGCCGATTTTGGCATTTTAAAGGGACAGCTTGACGATGTTCAGCAGGAAACCGGCGCGTTTTACTGCGACTTCTCGTTTTTCAAGCACGTTTATCAGCTTGAAGTCCGCGATGCGGCACGTTCGGGACGTCCGACCCACCTCTGCCTTATGACGGCGGTCTCAAAAGCGCAGGAAGAACTTGAGCCGAAGCTGCTTAACCGCACTATGGGAAAGCTCTCCGAGTGTATAAAAGGCTCTCTGCGCGCGCGCGACGTTTATTCGCGGTACAGCGCTTCGCAGTTCGTAATGCTGCTGACGAATACTACCCGCGAACAGGCGGAAATGGTGCTTAACCGTATTCTGAAGCGGTTTAAGCGCGAAAATCCGAAAATAAACTGCACTTTACTGTATAAATTTGACAAGGTCGGAAAGGACGCGGCGGAAAAACCCGCGGGAGTTGCCGAATGAGCTATAAGACAATAAGCGGGAACGCTGAGGCGCGCTTTATCGAGAAAAAAAGCGAGTTTATCGGCTATATTCGGCATACGGAAACGGAGCAGGAAGCGATAACGTTCATAAACGAGATACGCGCCATGCACAGAAAGGCGACCCACAACTGCTACGCCTATATTCTCCGCGATAATAACATTTCGCGGCACAGCGACGACGGAGAACCCTCGGGAACGGCGGGCGCGCCGATATACGAGGTGCTGAAAAAAGAGGGGCTGACCGATATAACGTGCGTTGTAACGCGCTATTTCGGCGGGATCGGGCAACAGACAATTATTGCTACGCGCTGGACGACAACCAGCTTATCATCAATCTGAAGACCGGATATGATGTGAAAAAAGTCAACATCATTTACGGAGATCCGTTTGCAAACGGTATTCTGGGCGGTGGTGAGGAGTGGAACGGTGACAAGGCGGGAATCCATTACAAAAAGAATCTGAAAAACCAGATCTGGTGGACAACGACGATCATTCCGCCTTTTAAGAGGCTGAAATATTACTTTGAACTGATTACGGAAACTGAGAAATGGTATTACTTCGAGGACGGCTTTGTCAGCGAGGAGCAGATGCATCTGTTGGGAAGAAGCCGCCAATGCTTTACCATGCCATGGCTGAATCCGGCGGATGTGAACAGGACGCCCTACTGGGTAAACGAGACCGTCTGGTATCAGATTTTCCCGGATAGGTTCTGCAACGGCAACCGTGCGAATGATCCGGAGGGGGTAAAGGAGTGGAAGTGCGAGCCGGTTCAGGGTTCCCGGGATATTTACGGCGGCGATCTGGAAGGGATTACACAGAAGCTGGATTACCTGCAGGGGCTTGGTGTGACAGGGCTTTACCTTACGCCGATCAACGAATCCCCCTCCAATCATAAATACGACACGACGGATTATGAGCGGATTGATCCGCACTTCGGTGACGACGGCATTATGCGGGAGCTTGTCAGTCAGGCGCATGCGCGGGGCATCAAAATCATGCTCGATGCCGTGCTGAATCATGCAGGCTATTACTTCAAGCCGTGGCAGGATGTGCTGGAGAAAGGGCCTGCCTCGGAGTATTACGACTGGTTCATGATTCAGGAATGGCCGGCTCTTGTCGATACCAACTGGCAGGCGGCGAAGAAGGGGCAGCTCTATACCTTTGCTTTCTTTGACGGTATGCCGAAGCTGAATACGAACAACCCGAAGGTAAGAAAATATCTGGTGGATGTTGTCTGCGGCTGGGTGCGCAAATATGATGTGGACGGTATCAGGATAGATGTCGCCAACGAAATCTCGCACACCTTCTGCAAGGAATTACGCACAGCACTGAAAGCGATCAAGCCGGAAATTTATATTCTCGGGGAAATCTGGCACGACGCGATTGCATGGCTGAGAGGAGACGAATATGACGCGGTCATGAACTATCCTCTCGCCGGAAGTATGAAGGATTTCTTTATCGACAAGAGCCTGACCGGCAGGGATTTTGAGTATATGATCAACCGCTGTTACACCAACTATATGCAGCAGACGAACGATGTACTTTTCAACATGCTGGATTCCCATGATACGCAGAGACTGCGCAACGTTGTGGCGGGGAAGGACGAGTATGACGCTCTGTTGATGCTGCTGTTTACCATGCCGGGCAGCGTCTGTATCTACTACGGAACAGAGATCGGCATGGAGGGTGGCTTTGACCCGGATTGCAGGCGGTGTATGCCGTGGGAGGATATTGAGAGGGGATGCTTCGCGGAGCAGAGCGATTTTGTGAAGAGGCTGATTGATCTGAGAAAGGTTCAGCCGCTCATGCGGGAGCGCAACTTCCATTTTCCGGCAGAATACGAGAATCCGCGCGTGATCCAGTTCCAGAAGATCGGTTGGAGTGAAAGGCTGGAAATTCTTGTCAATGCCGGGGAGGAGGATGTTGCTGTCCTGCGGCCCGGAGAAGGAGAAATTTTGTTCTCGCGTAAGCTGCAGGATGGGGTGCTGCAGCCTGGCGGCTTCTGCATACGGTTTCTGTAATATGCTATCAGGTGGGGACGGTATTGCATGGGAAGCGGGGGTGGTGTATATTATAACGATAAGAGGTAGCGGTAGGGAGGGGAATGGTAGATGAGGAAAACGGTATTGGCGGTTTTGACTATGATACTTGTTCTTTCTGCGTGTGGACAGGCGGAAAAGGTTGAAGGCGAGCAAGTCAATTTTGGGGAACAGTTAGAGAATTTGGTCGGAGAATATGAGTATC
>USOZ01000127.1 GCA_900556525.1 uncultured Oscillospiraceae bacterium
CGACAAGCGCTTTCCAGCCGTCCTTGTTGTTGTCGTAGAGATCCTTTGCGCGATTTATAGCGCCGAGCATATCCAGAGCGTTGTAGGACTGGAAAGTGAAGCCGATTCCGTTTCCGCTTTCGTCGCCGTAGTCGAGGATAGAGTCTTTCAGACCGCCCGTTGCGCGAACGATCGGAACTGTTCCGTAACGCAGCGCGATCATCTGTGCAAGTCCGCAAGGCTCGCTCTTACTGGGCATAAGGAACATATCCGCGCCCGCGTAGATCTTCTTTGCGTATGCGGGAACATATCCGCACTTAAAGCTTACCGCCTCGGGGTACTTGTTCTGCATATAATAGAAGAAATCTTCGTACTGCTTTTCGCCCGAACCGAGAACTACGACCTTAATTCCCGAGCATACAATATCGTCGAGAACGCACTTTATCAGGTCGAAGCCCTTATGCTCAACAAGGCGGGAAATTATACCCATAACAGGAACGTCGCACTGCGGGAGGTTAGCCTCTTTAAGAAGTTCCTCGCGGCACTTTTTCTTGCCCGCCATTTTTCCGGGCTTGAAGTTCGCGGCGATACCCTTATCGGTTTCGCTGTTGTACATATCCGTGTCGATTCCGTTGAGGAAGCCGCAGGTCTTGTACTGCTTTGAATTAAGGCAGCGGTCAAGTCCGTGCGAGAACCACGGGTTGAGGATTTCCTTTGCGTATGTGGGCGAAACGGTCGTGACCTTATCCGCCATTTCGATAGCGCCCTTCATGAGGTTGACATCGCCGTCGTATTCGATTATCGAGCAGAGATGACGCGGGATAGAGAAAATTTCTTCCGCAAGTTCAAGTCCGTACTGTCCCTGATAGCCGATATTATGTATCGTGAATACGTTGTGCATACCCCACATATTGTGATGATACTTGTAGTAAATGTTGTAATAAACGGGAACGAGCGCAGTCTGCCAGTCGTTTGAATTGATAATGTCGAACTTCAGTTCGAGGTGTTCGATCATTTCAAGGATAGCGCGCGAGAAGAACGCATAGCGCTCCGCGTCGTCGTAATATCCGTACAGACCGTAATCGCGCTTGAAATAATATTCATTGTCGATAAAGTAGTATGTTACGCCGTTGAGTTTTGTGGTGAAAATGCCGCAGTACTGCGAACGCCAGCCTACAGGCACATAGAAATTCGTAACATACTCAAATTTCTCACACACCTCCGGCTTTATGGAATTGATATAATAAGGCATAACGACCGCACATTCGTGTCCTGCCTCAACAAGAGCTTTCGGAAGTGAACCTGCTACATCTGCCAGACCGCCGGAAGCGGCAAAGGGCTGAGCCTCGCTGGCTGCATATAAAATCTTCATAACCGTTACCATACCTTTCCGTTTGTAAATCATCATTATGAGCATTTGCTGCTCTTAGGATTATTATAACATATTTTTAAAAAATTGCAATAGTTTTATAAAAAATAGTGACAAAACGACAGATAATTGTTAATTTTGCACAAGTAACAATTGCTTTATTTTCCCTGCCGCGATTTGACAAATTTCGTTTCCTGTGTTAAAATTAAAACAATATTTCAAAAGGGGAGCGGACCGATATGCTGTTCAGAAAAAAGATATTCAAAACGCCAGTCCAAAAAGCGGCGGAGTCGCAGCCGAAAACGAAAAAGGTGCAGTACGTTCCGATGGATATTGCCGAACTGCGCGCGATGCTCGACGCGGACATAAACGCGCTTGTGCCGCTAGAGCCCGTCAATTATTACGCTTCTAAGGACAAATTCCTGCAATGCACGTTCTTTTACAGCGAGGATTATTCGCAGGTCTATTTCGTTGTTGAAATGTATGAGTACGACAGACCCGTTTCATCAACGGCGTATTACGAAGCAGATTATGACCTTATGAAACGCGCTCTGAGGCGCTTCGGACAGCAGATCTGAAATTTTATTTTATGAAATTTATGTGAAATACTTGACAAGCCGAAAAAAATCGGCTATAATGTGGCTTGTAAACAACAAAGCAAATGCAGCGACAGGGAACAAAGCATTTTCGGCTTTTCAGAGAGCCGCCGTTAGGTGTGAGGCGGTAAGCGGGACTTGTCATAACTCGCCCTCAAGCAGTTTGGCTGAACATTGCAGTAAGCCTGACCGGGTTTCTCCCGTTATAGAGGAGCGCATTGATTGATGCGGCTAAGCGGGCGCTTTTGCGCCAATAAGAGTGGTACCACGAGGATATTCTCCCCGTCTCTTTACTGAGGCGGGGAGTTTTTGTTTTACCCACTGCTGCGCTGAAAGGAAAGGTAGAAAAAATGCAAAACACAGGAAAGTACAGAAAAAATTATTTTGTTCCGCCCGTAAACGGCTATCGCTGGACGCAGCGCGAGAACATCACACAGGCTCCCGTATGGTGCAGCGTTGATCTGCGCGACGGAAATCAGGCGCTTGTCGTTCCGATGAGCCTTGAAGAAAAGCTCGAATTTTTCACTGTGCTTGTTCGCCTCGGATTCAAGGAGATCGAAATCGGCTTCCCCGCAGCAAGTGAAACGGAATATGAGTTCTGCCGCGAACTTATCGAACGCGGGCTTATCCCCGACGACGTTACGATACAGGTTCTCACCCAGTCGCGCGAGCACATAATCAAAAAGACGTTTGAAGCGCTCAGGGGCGCAAAAAACGCGATAGTTCACCTGTACAACTCAACGTCGGTCGCTCAGCGCGAACAGGTTTTCCGCAAGGAAAAGCCCGAGATAACCGAAATCGCGGTAAGCGGCGCAAAACTGCTCAAAGAATATGCGGCAAATACCCCAGGAAACTTCCGCTTTGAATATTCGCCCGAAAGCTTCACGGGTACCGAACCCGAATACGCCCTTGAAATTTGCAACGAGGTACTGAAGGTCTGGGAACCCACGCCCGAAAACAAGGTCATCATCAACCTGCCCGTTACGGTCGAGCTGTCGCTCCCGCACATTTACGCAAATCAGGTCGAATATATGTGCGACAATCTCTACAAGCGTGAAAATGTTATCATTTCGCTTCATCCGCACAACGACCGCGGCTGTGCTGTCGCGGATACCGAGCTTGGACTTCTCGCGGGCGCAGACCGCGTCGAGGGAACTCTTTTCGGAAACGGCGAGCGCACGGGAAATGTTGACATTGTCACCCTCGCGCTGAATATGTACAGCCACGGAGTCGACCCAAAGCTCGATTTCTCCGACCTCCCCTCGGTCGTAAAGATATACGAGCAGATGACCTGTATGCACGTCGGCGAACGCCAGCCGTACAGCGGTTCGCTTGTTTTTGCTGCATTCTCGGGTTCGCACCAGGACGCCATCGCAAAGGGCATGAAATGGCGCGACGACGGAAAATCCGAATACTGGGACGTTCCTTATCTGCCTATCGACCCGAAAGACGTCGGACGTCAGTACGACGGCGACATTATCCGTATCAACAGCCAGAGCGGAAAGGGCGGCATAGGCTATCTGCTCCGCCAGAAGTTTGGTATAGATCTGCCGTTTAAAATGCGCGAAGCGGTCGGATACGCTGTCAAGGACATTTCCGACAAGGAACACCGCGAGCTTTCGCCCACAGACGTTCACGATATTTTCATGGGAATGTTCGTAAACGTCGATTCTCCGCTTAAATTTATCGAAGTTCACTATGTTCAGAAACCCGAGGAATATCTCGCCGAACTTACCGTTATATACAACGGCGAACGCCGTGTGATGAACGGTAGAGGTAACGGTCGTCTGGACGCAGTCGCAGACGCTATGCGAAAGGCACTCGGCACTGAATTCACGCTTCTTTCCTACTCTGAACAGGCGCTCGGTGAAGGCTCGGATTCACAGGCTATGTCATATATCGAGATATGCAGCGGCAACGGCGTTGTTACATGGGGAACGGGACTTCACACCGATATTATCGCTTCTTCCGTTCACGCTCTTATCTGCGCTATCAACCGCAGCGGCATTATTAAGTAACCCTCGACGGCACGCCGGCTCTGTCATTTCACTTGATAAGTCAAACAAAATAATGTGTAGTAGAACAAAAAATAAAAAACAAACGAGCGATCCGGCATTGCCCGAAAAAACAACGGCTCCGCAGAAAAGCGAAGCCGTTTTTGTTTATTCAGAAAGTGAAATCAAGCGGTCCTGCCGTCATTGAAGCCATTTCATCGGGAGTATTTTTATTCTCGGCGGGAGCGCTCCCGAATTTGAACACTTCTTCTTCCCTCTCGGGCGGACGGTTAATGCTCGGGCGCGCGGAAACCTCGGCGATCTCGGAAATGTTCTTCAGCTCGACTGTGTATGCGCTGGGTGTTATTCTAAGCTCGTCGCTCCCCTCTTCGGTAACTTCCTCCCCCGCAGGCTTTATGATATGCTGACCGTAATACGCGTCGTCGCCATGCTTGCGGAGATAGTGCTTATCAAGCAGCGCGTCCTGTATACGGGTAAGTCCGAACTGGAAATTCACGTTGAACACCGCCATGTGAGCGACTTCCTCAAGGACTACCGCCGCTTCGACCGACTTTTTCGCGTCGGTTCCCCATGTGAACGGACCGTGCGAAGCGACAAGGCACGCGGGCATATCGAGCGGGTCGACGCGGCGCGCGGTAATCGTATCAACGATATGATAGCCAGTCTGCTTTTCGTAGTCGGTTTCGATCTGCTCTTTTTTCATCGGCAGCGTGCAGGGAATGTCACCGTAAAAATAATCGGCGTGGGTAGTTCCGTAAGCAACTATATCAAGCCCCGCCTGCGCCCATATCGTCGCATAAAGCGAGTGCGTATGCGTAACGCCGCCTATCGACGGAAAGGACTGATATAAAGCGAGGTGCGTGGGAGTATCGGTCGAGGGATTGAGATCTCCCTCAATAACGCGTCCCTCCATATCCACAACGACCATATTTTCGGGAGAAAGTTCCTCATAAGGCACGCCCGAGGGCTTTATAACGACCAGCCCCTGTTCACGGTCAATTCCCGAAACGTTTCCCCAAGTAAATTTAACAAGCCCGTATTTCTGAAGCATCATATTCGCTTCATAAACCTGACGGCGAAGCTCTTCAAGCATAAGACACCTGTCTTTCCCGGCAAAAGCCGTACTATATTCCATTTTTAATTATATATCATTTTGGGAAGGTTTTCAAGTTCTTTTAAAAATTTCTATTTTTAGTTCACTTTTTTGTGATTATTTTGTGCATTTTCCCGAATCCCAGAAAAATTCAGGCTTAACCCGCCCATTTTCGTCGAATTGCACTCCCTCCGCTTCGAGCAGCTCAATCTGCCTGTTTTCACCGCCGAAAGCGAACGCCTCGGACACTTCCCCGAAGCGGTTCACCACGCGATAACACGGGATATGCTGCGGGTCGGGATTGACGTGAAGCGCGTACCCGACAACTCTCGACCAGCGCGGATTTCCTGCCAGCCGCGCTATCTGCCCGTAGGTAGCAACCTTTCCGTGCGGAATACGCGAAACGACCATATATATCATCTCGAACGTCGTCATTCCAGCCCCTCCAGCTCTTCGAGCCAAAGGCGGCTTACCGCGTCGCTCGGCATACGCCAGTCGGCGCGCGGCGAAAGCGTAACAGAACCTATCTTCGGTCCGTCGGGCAGGCACGAACGCTTGAATTGCTGATTAAAGAAGCGGCGGTAAAACGTTTTAAGCCATTTCAGCACGGTTTCGCGGTCATATTCGTCCCCGAAGGCGTGAAGCGCAAGGCGGAACACCTTTCGCGGCGCACACCCCCAGCGTATACCATAATAAAGGAAGAAATCGTGCAGCTCATAGGGGCCCACCAGATCCTCGGTGCGCTGTGCGATCTCGCCGTTGTCCTTGG